>PNIK01000104.1 GCA_002877985.1 Thermodesulfobacterium geofontis
TGAAGAAGAACTTGAATTTAAGTTGAGTTTAATTCCCAATATTCCTCATGAGAGTGTTCCTATTGGAAAGGATGATACGGAAAACGTAGTAATTAAAAGATGGGGAGATTTGCCTGAGTTTGATTTTGAACCAAAACCTCACTGGGAAATAGGTGAGGCTCTGGGAATACTTGATTTTGAAAGAGCTGGTAAGATAAGTGGAAGCAGATTTGTGGTTTATTGGAACGAAGGGGCTTTGCTTGAGAGAGCTTTAATAAATTTCATGCTTGATTTGCATACCAAAAAACACGGATACAAAGAGGTTCTTCCTCCCTTTATAGTTAATGAAAGAGCCCTTTTTGGAACAGCTCAACTTCCAAAGTTTAGAGAGGATCTTTTTAAACTTGAGGACTGGGATTTTTACCTTGTTCCCACTGCTGAGGTTCCTGTAACCAATCTTCATCAGGATGAGATCTTGCCTGAAGAGGTTTTACCCCTCTATTATACAGCTTATACCCCCTGTTTCAGGTCTGAAGCTGGTTCTTATGGAAAGGATGTAAGAGGAATAATAAGACAGCATCAATTTAACAAGGTTGAGCTAGTTAAATTTACCACACCAGAAACTTCCTATGAAGAATTAGAGAGTCTTCTTCTTGATGCAGAGGAGGTTTTACAACTTCTTGGTCTTCCTTACAGGGTTGTGGTTCTCTGTACAGGAGATTTAGGATTTGCTGCTGCAAAAACCTACGATATAGAGGTTTGGACACCTGGACAGAAGCGTTTTGTAGAAATATCTTCTTGCTCAAACTTTGAAGACTATCAGGCAAGAAGGGCAAACATAAGGTATAGACCAAAGGGTGGAGGAAAGCCAAGATTCGTTCATACCCTTAATGGCTCAGGACTTGCTATAGGAAGAACAGTTATGGCAATTTTGGAAAATTATCAGCAAGAAGATGGATCTGTTGTTATACCTGAGATTCTTCGTCCTTATATGGGAGGATTAGAGGTAATTAAAAAGAAAAAATAAGCTCTATACACTCCCTTGAAGGACAGTATCCATTTAACAAAGCAGACTCAATACTTTTAAAATAAACCTTTCTTTTTATTTTCTTTGCTTCTTTACAATCTGGATGATGAAATCTTCTTGACTTTTCATTTCCAATGTAAATAAGATTTTTAGGCTCCTTTTCTAAGAGGGAAAAGATGCCTTTTCTTTTTTTAATTGCCTCTTTCTGCAGAGGAAGATATTTTTGGTAGTATTTTGCACTTCCAGGATAAAAGCAAACAAAGGCAAGTCCTTCTTTTACCAGAATTTCAGAAACAGAAGTCCCATTTTCAAAGTAAAGCTCCCCAAGAAGCCTTCCATATTTATCTCTTTCTCTTAAAGATGGCTCAAAATATAGGATTTTTCCTTCAGTGAGTTTTTTATTTAATTCAAAAGCTGAAAGTGCAAAGGGCTGAGGATTATTTGTGGGGGTGTGGATTTCTGGAGTATCTATACCAGCATATCTTAACCTTTCTCCATTTTCAAGAATAACTGTGTCTCCATCTACAACCTTTACAACCTTTACTTTAAGAAGGTTTTCTTTTGAAGTTTGAGAACCCTTTTCGCAACTTAAAAAAAGAAAAAGCAGAAAAAGTAAAAATAAGTGTAAAAATTTTTTAAGCTTCATTAAAAAACTTTTAAAATTTAGAATAGGCTTTTCTTAGCTGAAGTAAATTTTTACGATCAAAAAAGTTTTTCCTTTTTTCTAAGAGAAGCTTTTCTATATATTCGGAAAGCTTTAAAAAGTTTTTTGCTGAATCTGGGGTTATCTCCTTCTCATATTCCTCCCAGTTTTTATTTATTTCCTCATAGAGCATTAGGGCTAAATCAAACTCGTTTTTCTTTATAGCAAGTTCTATTTTTATGAGGGCTTCTTTAAGATTATATTCTTGCATTTAAGTTAGTTTTTATGTCTTCCCAAGCTTTTTTTAGGTTTTCAAGGGTTATTATGCTTTTTTCTATGATTTCAGTATTGTTTTCAAAATTTGCCTTAACAAGTTCACTTATGAGTATATCATAAATTATATTTAGGCTTTTGGCAATCTCTCCTCCCTTTTCCATATTTAGAGACCCCTGCAAATAGGCAATTATTTCTGTTGCCTTTCCTATGTTTTCTGCCTTTTTCTTTATGTTTTCGGGATTCTTAAGACCTTCTTCAATAGCTTTTTTGGCTATTTTTAGGCAGGCTATGGCTTTGTTATAAAGCATAAGCACATGATCAAGGGGATGGGCATTTTTAACCTGATTCTCAAGATAGCTCCTTACATACATAAGAGCCCCCTCTTAAGTTTTAGTCATTTTTAAGTGTTTCAGAAATAGGTTTGGCAAGAGCTTCAAGTCTTGCTCTTAGTCTTTCGTTGTTATACATAAGAGCTTCTATTTTAGAAAATTCAAGTCTTAATTTTTCTTCTTCCTTTTTTAAAATATTCTGTAAATCTTCTATCCTTTTATTAATGCTCTCTATTTGTTTGTCCTGAATGGATTTATAGGTATTCACAGTTCCTATTAAATCTTCAAGGATTGAGATAAAATCGGTTTTTACTTGGGAAATAGCAGACTGAAGGTTTTTAACATTGTTTTCTGTAAGGTTGTTTAAGGCATCTACATTAAGAGAATATTTTCCATTATCATCTACATTAATTATGCCAAGATTTACAAGGGGTCTCATAAGAGAAAAAATCCGAGGTTTAATTCCTGTAATCACAGCATTTCCTTGAAAGATTCCTCCTTTAGCAGTTTGAGAATTAATGAGATCTATAAGGCTATTTATTTTTTCTAAAAGATTATTTAAATTTGAAGAGACCTGAGAATAATCCTCTTCTACAGAGAGATAGGTTGTTCCTGCTTGATAAACAGTGATAGTAAGCCCTGAGATTATGTTTTTAAAGGTATTGGAGGGACTGGTAAAAGTATTATCTCCGATCTGAATTTTTGCATTTTGAGCTTTTTGAAGAGTTTCAAGATTCCCAAGCTGAGAAGGAAGAGCTCCTGAGCTTATTTCTATTACAGAGGTATCTACGGTAGTTTCTTTAGTTGAGTTAGCAACGTTTTTTTCAGAAAGCATAAGTTTATAGCTCGTCCCATCAAAAAGAATAGATGCCTCCACTTTGTCTTGGGCTGAATTTATGGCATTAGCGAGATCTTCAAGAGTTCCACCTGAAAAGTTTATTTTTGTTTCTATATAATTTGAATCTGAGGTCCAATATTTTAAGATAAAGGTTGCAGGATCAAGAGTTGAGTTTAAATCGGAGACTCCTGTTGAGGAAACCCTTATTTCTTCCTGAGAAAGCTGAGAAACACTGAGATTTCTTATATTAAGATTTGGAGTATTGCTTTCTGCGGTTGCAGAAAGTATGTTCTGATCTCCTACGGTAACCTTTTTTCCTTTAAAAAGGTTGCTAACATTTAGATTTCCTACAAAATCGTTAAGCTCCTTTAATGCACCCAAAAGATTACTTAAGGAACTTGCCTGAGCCTGAAGAGTTGCTCTTTTGTTTTGTAAGTTTTGCACATTCTTTGCTTTTGCCTGAAGAAGCGCCTGGACAATGGAATCCACATCAAGAAGCCCGGTAATATTGCTCATGTAAAAGTCAGCCATAAATTATACCTCCACTTTCAATAAAAGACCTCTTAAATACCTTTCGCCAATTTTTTTAGATTCTAAAAGTTTATCTATATTTTTAGCAATTCTTAAAATTTCTTCTAAAGGAATTTGTCTAATAACCTCGTTTGTTTCTTTATTGATAATCTTAAAGATAGGAATGTTTAGTTCCTGATCTATTTCAACTTTTAATTCTTTATTAAGGGGATTTAGAAATTCATTTATCCTTTCTATATATTTATCTAAGTTTCTGAAAATCCTTTCAAGCTCTCTTATAATTTCTTCCCTTTTTCTCTGAAGATCCACATTAAAAGCAGAATTTACCTTAGCCTTATTTGGGGCTACTCCAGCTGAAAATTTAGAAGCATTTTGAATAAATCCCACATTTAAAGGTATATCTAACCTTTTTATTTCCATTTTTCTAAGCCCTTTTTATCGTTTTATATTATCGGTTAACTTTGAAAAAACTTAAGAGGTATTTTTTAAAAATTTTGGTAAAAATTTTTTCAAAAGTGTGGATTTGCGAAATTTAAAAATTGATTAAAAATTAAATTTTTAGTTTTTCTGATAAAATAATTTAATAAAAAGGGTTAAAAAAAATGGCAAGAAGGCATTTTACAAAAATATGGGATTTAAAAAAGGAGGAGGTTTTAGGGCTTATAAATAGGGCTTTAGAGTTAAAAAGGAGAAAAAGCTGGGAGAGAAAATTTGTAGGAAAGATTTTGGGATTAATTTTTGAAAAACCTTCAACAAGGACAAGGGTTTCCTTTGAGTCTGCAATTATAAAATGGGGAGGAAATAGTATCTTCTTATCCTCTAAGGATTTACAATTAAGTAGAGGTGAGCCCATAAAGGATACTGCAAGGGTTCTTTCAAGATATATAGATATCCTTGTTTTAAGAACCTACAAGCAGGAAACCATAGAGGAATTTGCTAAATATTCTTCCATTCCTGTTATAAATGGACTTTCTGATAGATTTCATCCCTGCCAGGTTTTATCCGATATAATGACTGTAATGGAAAAAGGAAAGGACATTTATAGAGATAAAATTGTCTGGATAGGAGATGGGAATAATGTTGCCCAGTCTTGGATTGAGGCAGCCTCTCTTCTTGGCTTTAAACTTACCTTAGCCTGTCCAGAAGGATTTGAACCAGAAAAAGAATTGTTAGAATCTGCTAAAAAATTATATAATGCTCAGATTGAAATAACACATGATCCAGAAAAAGCAATTGAAGGGGCTAAAGTTATAAATACAGATGTGTGGATAAGTATGGGACAGGAAAAGGAAACTAAAAAAAGAATCTTAGCTTTTAAAAATTTTCAGGTAAATAGTGAGCTTTTAAAATTGGCTTCTCCCTCTGCTATAGTTCTTCACTGTTTGCCTGCTCATAGGGAAGAAGAAATTACAGAAGAGGTTCTTGAGGGCGCCCAATCTGTGGTATGGGATCAAGCAGAAAATAAAATGTGGCTTCATATGGCACTTATTGAATTTTTATTAGAAAGTAATTATATTTATTAAATAAAAAAATAAATTTATTAGGAGGATTAAGCCATGGATTTTATTAAAAAGGATTATTTTTTAAGGCTAATTTATCATCTTGAGCTAAAAGATGAAAAGGCTCCAGCTTGGTTTTCTAAACCTCTTGAAGTAAGTTTTATTCTCGGAAGAGAACCTGTTCCTAAAATTATTGAAGAGGCTGTAATGGGTAAAAAGGAAGGAGATGAAGTTGAAGTACTTATACCGCCTGAGTCTGCTTATGGTCCTCATCTTTCTTATCTCATAAAAGAGGTTGATATAAACACCCTTAAACATCCTGAGAAGGTAAAAGAAGGAGAATGGTATGAAGAAATAAATAAATACGGCTCAAGAATTTCTTTCAAAGTGCTTAAAATAAATGGGGATAAAATAAAAGCTGATTTTAATCATCCTGCAGCAGGAAAAACGGTTATTATGAAAATTAAGATTCTGGAGGCAAGACCAGCCAATCCCTTTGAAATTCTTTCTGCTGAAATGAGAGCTTATGGATGCGGAGGTTGAAGTTAATTCTTTAGCCGATGAATTCGGCTAAGATTTCTAAAATTTTCTTATGCCTTTTTTAGAAGTAAAAGATTTAGTTTTAGGCTTAGAAGGAAAGAATCTACCCTTAGTTGATAAAGTTAGTTTTTCCTTAGAAAAAAAAGAAATTCTTGGAATACTCGGAGAAAGCGGATGCGGTAAATCTCTAACAGGATTCGCTCTTCTCAGGCTCTTTCCTCCAGGAATAAACAGGTATTCTGGAGAGGTAATTATAAATGGTCTTTCTCTTTATGATCTTCCTGAAAAAGAGGTTTTAAAGCTAAGAGGAAGAAAAGTAGCCATCATTCTTCAGGATCCCTTAAGCTCCTTAAACCCTGTTTTAACAATTGGGGAACAAATAGAGGAGGTCTTGAAATATCATTTTAATTTGGGTAAAAATGAAAGAAAGGAAAGAGTTATAAAGCTTTTAAATGAGGTTGGAATTCCTGATCCAGAAATAAGGATTAAAAGTTATCCCCATCAACTCTCTGGCGGTCTCCGTCAAAGAGCTATGATTGCTATGGCTCTTGCAGGAGAGCCTGAATTATTAGTTGCCGATGAGCCGACAACTGCCCTTGATGTAACCCTTCAGACACAAATTCTTGAACTTCTTTATGAGCTCAACCAAAAAAAGGATCTGACCATAGTTTTTATAAGTCATGATCTTGGAATTATAAGATGGATTGCAAGTAAGGTTTGTGTTTTTTATGCAGGAGAAATTGTTGAGATGGCAAAAACTGAAGAACTTTTTAATAACCCTCTTCATCCCTATACCCAAACCCTGATTGAATCCTATCCAAAAGAAGGAAAAATTAGAAAAGTTTTAAGAGGTGGTGTAGTTAATTTACTTGAAAAACCTAAGGGCTGTAGGTATTTTGAAAGATGCGAAATTACCTGTAAAGAAGGAAAGGAAAATCACCCAGAACTTATCTCTTTTAAAGAAGAACACTGGGTAAGATGTTTTAAATATGAATAATTCTATCGTTGAAGTTAAAAATATCTGGAAAAGATATGAAATTAAAAGGTGGGGATTAAAAAGGATCGCTTTTAATGCATTGATAAATGTTAGTCTTAATGTTTCTAAAGGGGAAACCGTAGGAATTTTGGGAGAAAGTGGTTGTGGAAAAACTACTTTGGGAAAAATTATTCTTGATCTTGAAAAACCTGATAAAGGGGAAGTCTTCTGGTTCGGGAAAAAACTTAAAGAGCTTACTAAGGAAGAATATAAAATTTACAGACCAAAATTTCAGGCTGTTTTCCAGGATCCTTATTCTTCTTTAAATCCAAGATATAAAATTGCTGATATTCTTCTTGAGCCCTATCTTATAAATGTAGAAAAAAACAAAAAAAAAGGACTTGAGAAGGCTGAGGAAGTTTTAAATCTGGTTGGGTTAAGAACTGAAGTTTTAAAAAAATATCCCCATGCCTTAAGTGGTGGAGAAAGACAAAGAGTGGCTTTAGCAAGGGCATTAATGGTTTCCCCTTCTCTTATTGTTCTTGATGAGCCAACCTCAGCACTTGATATAACCCTTGCAGTGCAAATTCTTGAACTTCTTAAAGATTTCAAAAAAAGCTTTAATTTAAGCTACATTCTCATAAGCCATTCCTTGCCTGTAGTTCTTTATCTTTCTGACTGGATTGTGGTTATGTATTTAGGAAGAATAGTAGAAATTTGTAAAAAAGATGTGTTTTCTAAGGTAAAACATCATCCCTATACTTTAATGCTTTTAGATGCTCATCCAGATCCTTTTTCTCCAAAAAGATTTTTTTCAAAAAAAGTAAAGGGTGAAATTGCAAGCCCCCTTTATAGACCAAATGGTTGTGAATTTCATCCAAGATGTGAAGAAAGAGAAAAAGCTTGTTCGGAAAATATACCTCAGCTAAGGAAAATAAACGATTTTCAGTATATAGCCTGTTTCAAAAGATAGAAGCTAACTCCTAAGCTATTAATCTGAAGTTTAAAATTTAAATTAAAGAAATTTGAAGAAATTTAAAGAAAGCTTATAAAAATTAAAGCTTTAGGATTTAAACTTCTCAAATTGATTATTTTATCCATAAAAATTGCTCAGAAATTAAAAGCTTTTAAAAGAGGTCTAACCTTAAGTTATTGATCTTTCGAAACTTTTAAAATTTAAATTAGAGATTCCAAATCTCCCTTTAATTTTTCTTATTAAGGTTTGTATTAAAAAATTTTTTGAGTATTTTATTTTTATCTATGAGTAAAACCTGGGAAAAATTTAAAGGAAGACTTAGAGAGCTTTTCCCTGAGACAATTTTTAAGGTCTGGTTTT
>PNIK01000053.1 GCA_002877985.1 Thermodesulfobacterium geofontis
TTTTTAGCCCCCTTTTTTATTCATTTTTTAGAATTCTCCACCAGGTGGCATAGCTGGACCTTTTTCGTCTTTCTTAGGTTTTTCAGCAACCATAGCCTCAGTGGTTAAAAGTAACCCAGCAACTGACGCTGCATTTTGTAAAGCACATCTACTTACTTTCTTGGGATCTATAATACCTGCAGCTACAAGATCTTTAAATTCTCCTGTTTCTGCATCAAATCCAATGGAACCCTTTTCAGCTTTTACTTTTTCTACAATAATAGAACCCTCATAACCTGCATTAGAAGCTATTTGACGAAGCGGAGCTTCTAAGGCTTTTTTAACAATTTCTACACCGTAATGTTCATCTCCATCTAATTTAAGATTTTCTAAAGCTGGTAAGCATCTGATATAAACCGTTCCACCTCCAGGAACAATTCCCTCTTCTACCGCAGCTTTGGTAGCATTAAGAGCATCTTCTACTCTAGCTTTCTTTTCCTTCATTTCTGCTTCAGTAGCTGCTCCTACATAAATAACTGCTACACCACCAACTAATTTAGCAAGTCTTTCCTGAAGTTTTTCACGATCATAATCTGAAGTAGTTTCTTCAATTTGAGCACGAATTTGTTTAATACGTGCTTCTATATCTTCTTTCTTACCAGCTCCATCAATAATGGTGGTTGTTTCTTTTGCAACCACAACTCTTCTTGCTCTTCCAAGATCAGAGAGTTGAACATTTTCAAGTTTCATTCCCAATTCTTCAGACACAAAAGTTCCACCAGTTAATATAGCTATATCTTGAAGCATTGCTTTTCTTCTTTCACCAAATCCAGGAGCTTTTACAGCACAGCACTGAAGAACTCCTCTAAGTTTGTTAACTACTAAAGTAGCAAGAGCCTCACCTTCTACATCTTCAGCAATAATTAAAATAGGTTTACCTGAACGGGCTACCTGCTCAAGAAGTGGTAAAAGATCCTTCATAGCACTTATTTTTTTGTCATAAACTAAAATATATGGATCCTCTAAAACGCATTCCATTTTTTCAGGATCAGTGATGAAATAAGGAGAAATGTATCCACGATCGAACTGCATTCCCTCAACTACTTCTAAATAAGTCTCAAGACCTTTTGATTCTTCAACAGTAATTACACCCTCCTTTCCCACTTTATCCATAGCATCAGCAATAAGATTACCAATGGTAGAATCATTGTTGGCAGCAATAGTAGCAACTTGAGCTATTTCTTGACGAGATTTACAAGGTTGTGTGATTTTTTCCATTTCTTTTACTACTACATCTACAGCTTTATCAATACCTCTCTTTATAGCCATAGGATTGATTCCAGCTGCCACTAATTTTAATCCTTCGCTGAAAATAGCTTGAGCTAACACAGTAGCTGTAGTTGTTCCGTCTCCTGCAACATCGCTAGTTTTGGAAGCAACTTCCTTTACCATCTGAGCGCCCATATTTTCAAATTTATCCTCTAATTCAATCTCTTTAGCTACGGTAACACCATCTTTAGTGATTAAAGGTGAGCCAAAAGATCTCTCTAAAATAACATTTCTACCTTTAGGACCAAGGGTTACTTTTACTGCATTAGCTAACTTGTTAACACCATTTAAAATTTTGTCTCTCGTATTAGCCCCGTAAATAATTTCCTTAGCAGCCATATTACAACCCCCCTTTTTGAAAATTTTTTAATTTATTATTCTTCAATAATAGCTAAAACATCATCTTCTCTCATAATTAAATATTCTTCGCCTTTTATTTTGATTTCAGTTCCTGCATACTTGCTAAAAAGAATTTTGTCTCCCTCTTTAACAGTTAAAGGTTGTTTTTGACCATTATCTAATAATCTACCATCTCCTACAGCTATTACTTTACCCATAATTGGTTTTTCCTTAGCAGTATCTGGAATAATAATTCCTGATTCAGTTCTTTGTTCTTCCTCAATACGTTGAACTAAAATACGATCATGTAAAGGTCTGATCCTCATACCTCCACCTCCTTTCAATATTTGTTTTAGCAGATCTATTGTTTAGCTGAAAAAATAATCATTCATTTAAAAAAGACAAGAGTTTATGAGAAACTATTTTTTAAAAATTGAAAAATTTTATTTAATAAACTTTCCAAGAGCTCTGAAGTATCAAGAATTAATAAGGGTGTACAGTCTTCTGGAAATTCAAATTTTTTCTTTTGTGATATATAAATATCCCAAAGTGCATCAGAATAAGTATTTTCTAAAGATCTCTTGGAAATTCTTTCCTTAACCACTTCGTCTTTAGCAGTACACAATATCCAATAAACTTTTGCCTCTACATTTTTTAATTTTTCTCTTAGTAAATCTCTAAATTTTTTTTCTCTAAAGGTGGCATCTAAAATTACATCTCTGCCATAGGATACCTCTTCTATTGCCACTTCTATCATCTTTTCATAGGTTTTTAATGTAATTTCTGGAGAATATATGCCCTTTTCAAATTGGGCATAATAGTGTTTACTTGGATCAAGATTTAACAATTTTTTTCTCATTATGTCAGAAGCGATATAAACAGCTGGTAATTTTTTTAAAATATTTTGAGATAAAAAAGTTTTTCCAGTTCCAGAAAGTCCAAAAAGAACAATTATTTTAGGAATACCTCCTGCATAATAATAGGCAAGATCAAAGTATCTTTGAGCAGACTCAAGAGTCTTTTTTCTCTCTTCTTCTGAAATTTCAGAAGATGCATAGGTAAAACAACCTATTTTCCCCCTTACATAGGCTCTATAACATTTATAAAAGTTTAACAGTTCATAAATATCCTTATCTTTACTCTTTTTTACATAAGTTTCTATAAAATATTCTGATAGATTTTTATGTCTATGATAATCTAAATCCATAGCTAAAAAGGAGATATCACAGCATACATCCCCACATCTAAATCTCTCATTAAACTCAATACAATCAAATATGTAAACCTTTCTTAAATCATCAAAACAAATATTAGCTGAATAAAGATCTCCATGCCCGTCTCTTATAAATCCTTCTTTTATTCTTCTTTCAAAAAGTTCTTTTTTTTGCTCAATAAAACTATTATTATAGTTGACAATATGAATATATTTTTCCTCTGTTAAAGCTATACCTACAAATTTTTTGGTTTGGTCAAAATTTTCATTGGTATTGTAAAATATAGTTTCTATACTTCCATAAGGATTAACCTTTTCTCCTGTTTCAGCTGATTTATAAAAAGGAATCAGTGTGTTTACAATCAAATCTATATGTTTTTCTGTAATTTCTCCTTTCTGAAGAAGTTCTTTCATCATACCTTCTTCAGGTAATCTTTTCATTTTTACAGCGTACTCTACTATTTTACCCTTCCCTTCAAATTCAAATTTTCCATTTTTTTCAGTTACAGGAACCACACCAATATAAATTTCAGGAGAAAGCCTTCTATTAAGTTCTACCTCCCTTTCACAAAAATATTTTCTCTTTTCTAAGGAAGTGAAATCAAGAAAACCAAAATTTACCGGTTTTTTTATTTTATAAACAAATTCATCGGTAATAAAAACATAGGAAATATGAGTCTGAATTACTTTAAGTTGAGAAATTCTAAAAGGAAACGATTCAAAATTTATAAGTTTATCCCAAAAAAATTGTTTCATTTACATTTAATTTTAAATTTTTTCCTTTCTTTAGCAACAGCATAATTATTAAAACTAAACTTTTACCTTGACCGATATTTTATTCACATTTAAAATTAAATTTTAAAAATTGCAGGAGGAGGAAAAGAAAAATGAGTTTAGTATTACTTTTTTTGATAGTAATCGTTCTTTTATTTTTACAAGCTTCTATAAAAATAATTAATGAATATGAAAGAGCTGTAGTTTTAAGATTAGGAAAATTTTTAGCAGTTAAAGGTCCAGGTTTAATTATTTTGATTCCTATAATTGATAGGATGAGAAAACTTGATTTAAGAATAGTAACCTTAGATGTGCCTCCCCAAGAAGTTATTACCAGAGACAATGTATCTATTAGAGTCAGTGCAGTAGTATATTTTAGGGTTTTAGATCCAGAAAAAGCTTTTTTGCAAGTTGAAGATTATCACTATGCAACCAGTCAATTAGCACAAACTACTTTAAGAAGTATATGCGGACAAGCGGAACTGGATGAGATTTTAGCTGAAAGAGAAAAATTGAACATGAAAATACAAGAAATTTTAGATGCGGATACTGAACCGTGGGGGGTAAAAGTATCCAAGGTTGAAATAAAAGAAATTGATCTTCCTGAAGAAATGAAAAGAGCTATGGCAAAACAAGCTGAAGCAGAAAGAGAAAGAAGAGCCAAAATTATTAATGCAGAAGGAGAATTTCAGGCAGCTAAAACACTACTTGAAGCTGCTCAAATTATGGCACAAAACCCCATAACCCTTCAATTAAGGTATCTCCAAACCTTAACAGAAATTTCTACAGAGAAAAATTCAACTATCCTATTTCCTTTACCCTTGGAAATACTTAAAGCACTAAGTACTCCCTCCAAATGATTGAAAAATCTAAAAATTTTTTATTATTAAAGAATTTTTTCACAAATTATGCAATATCTAAATTTTTAGTATATAATTCAAAAAAGGAGGTTTTAAATGGATAAGGAGGTAATTAAAGAAATTAGTAAAAAATATCCAGATATAAAGGAGTTATTTGAAAAACATCAAGCTTTGGAAAGAGAAGTAGCTCAGATATCACAAAAAGGCTATTTAACCCCAAAGGAGGAGCTGAAGGTTAAAGAGTTAAAAAAGGAAAAATTATATATAAAAGAACTAATATATAAATTAATCAAAAAATATGAGGGAATAAATATAGATTAGACCTTTAGTTTCCTTTCCTAATTTTGAAATTCCAAAATAAAATAAGGGGGGATTATAAATTGGGTAAAATAATGACTGGAGCTCAAATGATTATTGAATCCTTAAAAAGAGAAAAGGTAGAAGTAATTTTTGGATATCCAGGAGGAGCTGTTATTGATATTTATGATGAACTCTACAGAACTCCTGAAATAAAACATGTACTTGTAAGACACGAACAGGGGGCTGCTCATGCTGCTGATGGATATGCAAGATCAACTGGCAAAGTTGGGGTTGCTTTAGTTACCTCTGGTCCGGGATCAACAAATACTGTTACTGGGATTGCTACAGCTTATATGGACTCGATCCCTATAGTAGTATTAACAGGACAGGTCCCTACTAAACTTATTGGAAATGATGCCTTTCAAGAGGTTGATACTACAGGAATTACAAGACCTATTACTAAACACAATTTTTTAGTTAAAAGGATCGAGGACTTGCCAAGAATTTTAAAAGCCGCCTTTTATATTGCAAGTACTGGAAGACCAGGTCCTGTAGTGGTTGATTTGCCAAAGGACATTCAACAGGCTAAAGGAGAATTTAATTATCCTGAAGAAATAAATCTTAGAAGTTACAATCCTGTTTATGAACCCCATATCAAACAAATAGAAAAGGCATATTCTCTTCTTGAACAAGCAGAAAGACCTGTCCTACTTTTAGGAGGTGGAGTTATTTCTTCTAATGCTTCCAATGAGGCAATCAGATTAGCTGAAACTTTAAATTTACCTGTTACCATGACCCTTATGGGACTTGGTTCTTTTCCTGGAGACCATGACCAGTCTCTCGGAATGCTTGGTATGCATGGTACTTATTATGCTAATATGGCAGTAGCAAATTGTGATGTCTTATTAGCTGTAGGAGCAAGATTTGATGATCGTGTAACAGGTAAAGTTGATGCCTTTGCTCCTGGAGCAAAAATTATTCATATTGATATAGATCCTTCCTCAATTCAAAAGAATGTCAAGGTACATGTACCCATTGTAGGTGACTGTAAAAGAGCTTTAACAAGACTTCTGGAAATGATTAAAAATGCGGGAAAACCTAAAAAATATTGGAAAGAAAGATTTAAAGACTGGTGGGAACAAATTAATATTTGGAGAAAAAGATATCCCCTTTCTTATAAAAATGACCCCAATTATATAAAACCCCAATTTGTAATAGAAAAGCTTTATGAATTAACCAAAGGAGAGGCCATTATTGCTACAGAAGTAGGACAAAATCAAATGTGGACTGCTCAATATTATAAGTTTAAATATCCAAGAACCCTTATTACCTCTGGGGGTTTAGGAACTATGGGATTTGGTTTCCCTGCTGCTATAGGAGCTAAAATGGGAAATCCAGATAGATTAGTTATAGATATTGCAGGAGATGGTTCTATTCAAATGAATATTCAAGAATTAGCCACTGCCATGGAACAAAGATTACCTATTAAAATAATTATCCTCAATAATGGTTATTTAGGAATGGTAAGACAATGGCAAGAACTTTTTTATGGAAAAAGATATTCTCAGGTAAAATTTCAAGTTTTACCTGATTTTGTAAAACTTGCTGAAGCCTATGGAGCAGTGGGAATGAAAATAACTAAACCTGAGGAAGTTGAACCTGCACTTAAAAAAGTTTTAAGTATGGATACTTTAGTTATTTTAGATGTCCATATTGCTCCAGAAGAGGATGTATTCCCCATGGTTCCTGCAGGAAGAGCAACTACTGAAATGATTTTAGTATAAAAGGGGGGATAAGGTATGGAAGAAAAGAGGCACACTCTTTCAGTTTTAGTAGAAAATACTCCTGGTGCTTTAGCAAGAATAGCAGGACTTTTTAGTGGAAGAGGGTTTAATATTGATAGTCTGTGCGTTGCAGAAACACTTGACCCTACCCTTTCCCATCTAACCTTAGTTACTCACGGAGATGAATTTATTATTGAACAAATTATAAAACAGTTAAGAAGATTAATAGATGTATATAAAGTTGTAAATGTAACAGAAGAAAAAGAATATGTAGAAAGAGAAATGGCTTTAATAAAAGTAAGGGCGGAAAAGGATTACAGAGAAGAAATATTTAGAATTTGTGAGATCTTTAGATGTAAAATTGTAGATGTAAGTCCAAGAAGTTATATAATTGAAGTTACAGGGGATAGGGAAAAATTAGAAGCAGTTATAGAACTTTTAAAACCTATTGGAATTAAAGAAATTGCAAGAACTGGAATTATAGCTATGAGACGAGAAAAGAAAAGTGCATAAATTTTTCTCAATTTTTGTCTTGATTTTTCTTTTTATCAAGTTATAAATGTCTTTTATAATTTTTTCTAAAATAAAGCACTAAAGGAGGATTATTTTATGATAAGACTGGATATTAATAAGGATGATTTATCAAAAGAAGAGCTTCAAGCTTTAGAACTTGCTTTTAAAAGATGTGCAAGAAGAATTATACTTTCTACCACTTTGGCAGGAAGTGGTCATCCAGGAGGGTCTCTTTCCTCTTTAAGCATGCTTCTTGTGTTGTATGGCATAGCAAAAATTGATCCAAAAAATCCAAGGAGGGAAGACAGAGATAGAATTGTAATAAGCCAAGGACATATAAGCCCAGGTGTCTATAGTGTACTTTGTGAATATGGCTTTTTTCCTGAAGAACCTTTTTTGATGGAATTTAGACGAGCTGGATCTGCCTTTGCTGGACATGTAGAACAAGCAGTTCCTGGAGTAGAATGGAATACTGGAAACCTTGGACAGGGACTTTCAGCAGCTTGCGGAATGGCTAAAGCTATAAAGTTAAAGGGGCTTAATAATAGGGTCTTCTGTTTAATGGGAGATGGTGAACAACAAAAGGGACAGGTAATTGAGGCAAGACGTTGGGCTGTAAAATTCGGACTTGATAATTTGATTGTCTTAATTGACTACAATAAACTTCAAATAGGTGGAGATATATCAAAAGTAATGCCTCAAAGAATAAAAGAAGAAATATTGGCAACTTCCTGGAATGTAATAGAGATAAATGGACATAATTATTCAGAGATATTTAAAGCTTTAAAAAAAGCTATAAATAAAGAAGTGGAAAATCCCCAAAACCCAACTGCT
>PNIK01000082.1 GCA_002877985.1 Thermodesulfobacterium geofontis
AAGCTTCTAGCATACCTGAGACTTGTTGAGACTTCCTATCTCAAGCTCAAGAGTTTACTCAAATGCATAAGTGCGGATAAGTATGGTTAGGAAAAATGGGACGGACTGTTAACATTTCTATAACTATCAATATTCCTGCTGGCTTGCCTGGAATAAGGGTTGGCTCTGAGAAGCTTGTTATTCCATTACCCATCTACATTACTACCGAAGCATTGGCAGAATTTCAGATAAAAAGGATTGAGCTTTATTTTCAAAATAGAAGAGCTGAAATCACTGTTCCCAGAAATTTCAAACCTTTTAAAGTCTATGCAGATATAAGGTATACAGGTTCTGGACTTCCTCTACCCACCTATGATACAGGTTATCATATAGTTCGTTTTGTAATAGAAAACCCTGAGATCCAGATCCCTCTTCCTGAAATTATCTATTTTGTTACACCTGAAAAATTTAAAGAAATTGAAAAATTTAAAGAAATTTATGCACCTAAACTGCTTACACCGTCGAACAAAGTTGAACTGAGTTATACTCCAAGCCTATGTTCCAAGGCAAATAATTGATGGCTTTAAAGAATAATAAAATATGGAAAAAAACAGGTAAACTATATGTAGTGGCTTTACCTATAGGGAATCTGAAAGATATCACTTTTAGAGCTTTAGAGGTCTTAAAATCGGTAGAATATATTGTCTGTGAAGATACGAGGTCTTTTAAAAAACTAATAAATCATTACCAGCTCGGAGAAAAGAAGCTTATAAGCTTTTATAAAGATGTGGAAAAGAAAAAGACAGAAAAACTTATTGAAATTTTGGAAAAGGGAGAAGATGTAGCTTTAGTAAGCGAAGCAGGGACTCCAGGAATTTCAGATCCAGGAGCCAATTTAATAAAACTTGCCTATGAAAGAAAAATAAAGGTTATTCCTATTCCTGGGGTTTCAGCCTTAACTTGTGCCTTAAGTGTTAGTGGAATAAACTTAAATAAGGGATTTATATTTCTCGGTTTTCTTCCGAGAAAAAAAGCTGAGCAAAAAGAAATCTTAGAAAATCTGCCAAAAGATCTACCCTTCATAATTTTTGAAGCACCTCATAGAATCTCAAAAACTCTTAAAAATTTATTAGAAATCTTGGGAAATAGAAATTGCTTTCTTGCAAGAGAATTAACTAAAATGCATGAAGAACTTTTGTGGACAACCCTAAAAGATTTAAGTCAGAGAGAAGAATTTTTGGGAGAAATAACTCTTATAATTATGCCAGAAGATAAAGAATTTGCTGAAAAAGTGGATCTACAAAAAATTAAAAATGAGGTAGAAGAATTGAAAGCTAAAGGGCTGAAAGTTAAGGAGATTGCAAAGAGCTTAGCCAAAAAATATAATCTTTCAGCAAAGTTTTTATATGATTTTATTAGGAAGATAAAATAAGCCTTTCTGGATGTTCTCTAAGAAATTTTTCTATTTCCTCAAAAAAAGCTGGTAAAAGTTCTCTTTCAGGAACTTTACGAATTATTTTTCCTTTTTTAAAGATTATTCCTACTCCTTTTCCTCCTGTTATTCCAAGGTCTGCATGTCTTGCCTCACCTGGACCATTGACCACACAGCCCATAACCGCAAGTTTAAGGTTTGCTCTTATATTTCTTGCCCAGTTTTCAACTTCTTTATAAAATTTCATCAAATCTATTTCACATCTTCCACAAGTAGGACAAGCAATGATATCAGGATGAAGAGTTCTCAAACCAAGATTTTTAAGGATCTCATATGCTACATAAACTTCTTCCACGGGATCAGCAGTTAAAGATACTCTTAAGGTATCTCCAATTCCTCTCAAAAGAAGATAAGAAATAGCCAGGGTATTTTTAATTGTTCCAGGAATTAAACCTCCTGCCTCAGTGACTCCAATGTGTAAAGGAAAATCAGATTTTTTTGAGAAAAGTTCATAAGCTTTAACTGTATTCCACCAGTTAGAGGATTTTAAAGAAACTTTTATATTCTGATAATCAAATTTCTCAACAATATATTCAAGCCAGTTTAAAGCACTTTCAACCATAGCCTTTGGAGAGGGGATTTTATATTTTTTTAAAATCTCTGATTCTAAAGAACCAGCATTTATTCCTATTCTTATGCAAACTCCATAGTCTTTACAAACCCTAACCAATCTATCAAGATTTTTTTTATTTTTAAAAGTTCCTGGATTAATTCTTATTCCTCCAATTCCTGCCTTTACTGCCTTTTCTCCAAGGGAAGTAATAAAATGTAAGTCTGCAATAACAGGAATAGGGCTTTCTTTCGTGATATCCTTCAGTGCTTTAACTGCCTTTTCATCTGGTATAGCAACCCTTATTATTTCACACCCTGCAGAATAGAGCTTTTGAATTTGTTCTAAAGTCGCTTTTACATCTTTTGTATCAGTATTGGTCATACTTTGAACACGAATAGGATTTTCCCCACCAATAGAGATACTTCCAACCCATACAACTCTTGTCTTTTTGCGTTCAATTCTGGGATACATTCTTTGAATTTAGAAAGGTTTTATCTTTTTAACCGATGGACCTTCTTTTTTTCTTTTAATTAGTTTATCTCCGAAAAGGACAGTTTTTAGCCATTTGAAACCAAACTGCAAAAGTTTTAAGTCATCTTTTTTAATTTCTTCCAAAGTCTTTTCTGGAACTTCAAACATATTTAAAAATTTAGTTTCAAAAATAAAGGCTCTAAATCTTTCTGGATTGCTACTTACCATAAAAAATAACTGTAAACTCTTTTCAGGAACTTCCATAGGACCAAAAGATTCCTTTCTCATTATAATTTCTCCCCATTCTTTAATAGGTTCCTCAAGCTCTGGTATCCCCTGAGAAACTCTATATTCTTCTACAGTCATTTCAGGTCCTGAATCAAGCCCCTGGCAGAATCCCTCTTTTACAAGATAATAAATATCTTCATTTTTTCCTTCATCTCTGTTTCTAAACATTCCAAAACCAAGAGGATAGTATCTGCAAGCAAGAGGTCTCACTTCATAAATTGTGCAACCTCCTTCTCCCAAGAATGGGCAAGTTTTTTCTTCATCTTCTCTCATTTTAAGTTTAACAATAGGAAGCCCCGATTTTGGAAGTATGAAAGGTTCTGTATAAATGAGCAAAAATTCATCAGTTGTAATTTTGAGTTTATCCCTGATTCTTATAATGTCATAAGGAGTTAAAGGTAAAAATAAATCGGAACAGCATAGTTTAAAGCAGGGAACTCCTGGATAACACTGAAATTTGATTTTGGAAGAAGAGGTAAGTCTAATAGGGACTATAATCTTATCTAAACCTCTTAAATTGGTAATGACATCCATTTTTTTCACCTCAAATTTTTGTTTTTAAACTTAATTTAATTATAACCTACAGATAAAATTGTTTCAAATTTCTAAAAAGAAGCAAAATAATGTATATTAAATATTAACAAAATTTTAAACTATATTATGAGATTTTATGTGTTTAAGACCTGGTGTTAAAGCTCCAGATTTTGAAATATCTGCTTATTTTCCTGATGGGCATATTAGTAATATTAAACTTTTTAATTATCAAGGGAAATAGCTTGTTCTTATGTTTTACCCTGCAGATTTTACCTTTGTATGACCTACTGAGATGGCAGTAGTTGCTGCTAGAGCAGAAAGTTTAAAAGAGCTTGATGTAAAGTTAATTGCAATAAGTATAGATAGATACTGTTTTTGTTCACAGAGTTTGGCAGGAGGTAGAATTAAACAAACTCATACCAGGAGGATTTTCTTTCCCCATGGGTTCTGATCTTTCCGGAAAAGTTGGGACTCTTTACGGAGTCTATGATGAAAAAGCTGGAATCAACTTAAGAGGTATCTTTTTTATTGATCCTGATGGAATTATAAGGGTAGTGCAAATTTATGATGCCCCTATTGGAATAAATTTTGAGGAATTAGTAAGAATGATAGAAGCTGCTCAGCAGGTAAGAGCTTCTCAAGGTGCTGAAGCCTGTCCTGCTAACTGGAAACTTGGAAAAAGCACTTTAAAGCCTTCTCCTGATCTTGCAGGGAAGGTGTATCCAACCTGAAATCCTTCAGAACTGGAGAATTGACAAAATTTTTGCTTGACTTTAAAAAAAATTAGATTATAAAATTTAAACATGAAACGGGTTCATGTATTTATTTCTGGTAAAGTTCAAGGAGTCTGGTTCAGATCTTACACAGAGGCTGAAGCTAAAAAACTGGGTATAAAAGGCTGGGTTAGAAATCTTCCTGATGGTAGAGTCGAAGCCGTCTTTGAGGGAGAAGATTCAGCAGTAGATAAAATGGTTACCTGGTGTCATAAAGGCTCTCCTTATGCTAAGGTTGAAAATGTTGAAGTTATAGAAGAACCCTACAAAGGTGAATTTACTGATTTTAAAATACGATATTAAAACTTTAAAATGATAGATCCTGATAGATTAGCCTTAGAATTCCAAACCCTCCTCAATATAGAAAGTCCTTCCAAAAAGGAAGGGAAATTAGCTTATTATGTAGCTACAATATTTGAAGCTCTTGGATACAAATGTTTTTTTGACAGATCTTCAGAGAACACAGGATCTGAGGTAGGAAATCTCATAGTAAAAATTCCAGGAACACTTCCTTCAAACCCTATCTTCTTCTGTGCGCATCTTGATACAGTAGGTCCCTGCGAAAATCCTAAAATAATTTTTGATAAAGGCATATACAGAAGCGATGGTAAAACAATTTTGGGAGCAGATGATAAATCTGGAATTGCGGTTTTAATTGAAATTGGTAAAGTTTTAAAAGAAAATGTAATTCCCCATCCTCCAATAGAATTTATTTTTACTACCTGTGAAGAAATTGGGCTTCTTGGAGCAAAATACTTAGACTACAATTTGATTGATGCTAAAGAAGGTTTTGTACTTGATAGTGAGAATCCTGTAGAAGTTATAAATGCAGCTCCTGCTTCTTATCAATTTGAAATTGAAGTAAAAGGCAAATCTGCTCATGCAGGCTTAGAGCCAGAAAAAGGAATTAATGCTATTCATATTCTTTCTCAAATTCTTGCAGGACTATCCTTTGGAAGAATAGATGAAGAAACCACTATGAATGTGGGAATTATAAAGGGAGGAAATTATGTAAACATAGTTCCTGATTATGCCTCTTCAAAAGGAGAGATGAGAAGCCATAGCGAAGAAAAACTTTTAAATTTACAGAATTTAATCCAAAATCAGCTTGACAAGGTAATTTCCTCTTATCCTAAAACTGAAGATGCCCTACCTTCTGGAAAGGTAAAATTTGAAAAAATTTTTAAAGCCTTTAATATTTCTTTAGATGATCCTTTATGTAAAGTTGTTCAAAAGGCTGGAGAAAAAATCGGGTTAAATATAACTTTTAAGAGAAGAGAGGGTGGCTCTGATGCTAATGTTTTTAATGAAAACGGTTTAAAATGCCTTATCCTGGGAACAGGAATGCAAAAGGTACATACTACTGAAGAATTTATTAGATTAAGGGATCTTATTATTACAGCAAATTTTGTGCTTGAAATTATAAAAATCAAAGGTGAAATGGTTTAAAAATTTTCTTCATTTCTTCTTTCCTGAAAGCTGTAAAATTTGTCAAAAACCTTTAAAGGATGAGGAAATTCTTGTTTGTGGAAATTGCTTTAAAGGACTTCCTTTTATAAAAATTTACTGCTCAAGATGTGGAAATCCTTTGGAAGAAGCCTTAATAGATTATTTACTAAATAAAAGTATCTCCTATTGTAGTTATTGCGAAAGACAAAAATTTTATTTTGATAAGGTATTTATTGTCTTTTCTTATAAATCGCCTATCTCTGACTGGATAAACGAGATAAAATTTGGAAAAGATTTTGTCTTGGCTTATAAATTAGGTATTCTTTTAAAACAAATTATGAAAGAAAAATTACCGGAAGTAGATTTAATAATTCCCTTGCCACTATCTTTAAAAAGACTTAGAGAAAGGGGATTTAATCAGAGCTTTCTTATTACCTGGGGTTTCTTAGGAAAAAAACCTTTTGATAAATTTTTACACCGCATTTTACACACAAAACCACAAGCAGAACTTTCTCAGAAAGAAAGGTGGAAAAATGTTAAAAATGCTTTTTTGGCCAAAGATGAAGTTAAGGAAAAATCTATTTTAATAATAGATGATGTAATGACAACAGGAGCAACTTTAAATGAAGCATCAAAGGCATTGAAAAGAAAAGGTGCAGATAAAGTTTATGTATTAGCACTTGCAAGAAGTACATTCTAAAAGGATAAATTTATGTTAAAAATAAGCATTTCTCAAATGGAAGTTTTTAACAGCTTAGAAAAAAATTTTTCAAAAATTAAAGATTTTATCAAATTTTCCAAAGGGGACATTGTTATTTTTCCTGAGCTTGCCTTAACAGGCTATAAATTCCCTTTTACCTCCTTTTCTCAAAAAGTTATTGATTCAGCGCTCTTTGAAATTCAAAATCTGACTAATATTTACAAAAAATATATCTTTATAGGAGCTCCTTTTTATGAAAAGGACAAAATTTATAATGCTATCTACTTTGTATCTTCTAAAAAAATAGAAGTTGTGGCTGAAAAATTTTTACTTTTCCCAGAAATAGATAATTCCTTTTCTCCTGGTAATAAAAGAAAAATTGTAGAAATTAATAGTTATAGAATTGGAATTATCATCTGTTTTGAATTAAGAAGTCCGGAAATAGCAAGAAATTTAATAAAAGAGAATATAGATTTAATAATTGTTTTTGCTCAGTGGCCTAAGGAAAGAATGAATCACTGGGAAACTCTTTTAAAAGCGAGGGCTATAGAAAATCAATTATATGTGGCAGGAGTAAATGCTATCTCTAAAATAGATAACCTAAAAATACCTGGGAATTCCTTAGTTTTTCCCCTTTAGGAAGACGTCCTTGTAGAAAGATCAGAAGAAGAAAAAATTATAGAAATTTGCATACCAAAAAAAGAAGAAAAAATTCCTTATCCATTAAAAACTCCCTTTTTAAAATTTGCTGAAAAAATAAAAACTTTGGAAGAACTAAAGCTAATTTTGCAAAAAAGAAGAGAAAAAGGTCAAGTTATGGTTTTTACTAACGGCTGTTTTGATATTTTACATTCTGGGCATATTCATTATTTAAATTATGCAAGAAGTTTGGGAGATTTTTTAGTTGTGGGCTTAAACAGTGATAAATCTGTAAAAAAGATTAAAGGAGCTTTAAGACCTATAAACTCAGAAAAAGAAAGAGCTTATAATCTTTCAGCTCTTGAATGCGTAGATTATATTGTTTTTTTTGATGAAGAAACACCTGAAAAATTAATAAAAGAACTAAAACCTGATATTCTTGTAAAAGGAGCTGATTGGGAAGAAGAAAAAATTGTAGGTGCTGATTTTGTTAAAAGTTATGGTGGAAAGGTAAAAAGAGTTCCCTTTAAATTTGATATTTCAACCACTAAGATTATAGAAAAAATTTTGCGAATTTATAAAAATTAGGCTATTTCATCAAGAAGGGTAGCGATCATTGCACGGGCAATTTCTCTATTAGAAACATTATAAGTGCCAGCTTGAATTTGAGCCTTTAATTGCACAACCTTTTCTTCTCTAATCTCTGGCATAGAAAGAGTTTTTTGAACTGCACTTTCTATCAATTTTTGGGAGGAAACCTCTACTACCTCCCCCTGTGGAGTAGGTTTTTCTTGAGTTTTTGTAGATCCAACCTTTAAATTTTCTTCTCTTTTTCTTGCTTCCTTTATATCTATTAAATTTTCTATGTTTTTAGGAGGTATCCCGCTAATTTTCATTATTCCACCTCATTTATGATATAGTGGTTTTATATATTATATCGGCATTATTTAATTTAACTTTAATGTTTTAAAAATTTTTGTCAATATTCCGAATTGCCTCATTAAAA
>PNIK01000036.1 GCA_002877985.1 Thermodesulfobacterium geofontis
TCCCGGAAATTCCCAAAGCCCCCCTCTTCTTTTATTTAGAGGCCTTCTCACAAGTAAAAATCTATCTCCTTTCTTTAAAAAACCAGCAACTACTTTCAAATCCATTTTTTATTCCTTGAAAACTCTTTCAAAAATTTTATCTACATATCTCAAATAATAGGATACATCAAAGATTTTTTCAATCTCTTCTTTACTTAAATATTTTAGAATCCTTTCATCTTTTAAAATAAGATCTTTAAATTTGAGTTCTCTTTCTTGCCACACTTTCATAGCCAATTCCTGAATAATTTTATAAGCCTCTTCTCTTGTCATCCCTTTTTCAGTTAAAGAAAGCATAACCTGTTGAGAGAAAACAAGTCCTTTTAATAAATTAAAGTTTCTTTTCATATTTTCAGGATAAACCACTAAATTTTTTAAAAGACCCTCTAATCTTACAAGCATAAAATCAGCCACTGTTGTAGCATCAGGAATAATCACTCTTTCAACTGAAGAATGGCTAATATCTCTTTCATGCCAAAGAGCTACATTTTCCAAGGCTGGGACTAAATACCCTCTCAAAAGTCTTGAAAGTCCACAAAGATTTTCAGAAAGGATAGGATTTCTTTTATGAGGCATAGCTGAAGAACCCTTTTGACCGGGAGAAAAGTATTCTTCTGCCTCTAATACTTCAGTTCTTTGTAAATGTCTAATCTCTGTAGCTATTTTTTCTACAGTTGTTCCTAAAATAGCAAGTGAAGCCATGTATTCTGCATATCTATCCCTTTGAATAATTTGATTGGAAATAGGATCAGGCTTAAGTCCCAGTTTCTCACAAACATAAGCCTCTACTTCTGGTGGAACATGTGCAAAGGTTCCCACTGCTCCTGATATTTTTCCATAAGAAATATTTTCCAAAGCTTGTTTCAGTCTTTTTTCGTTTCTTTTCATTTCTTCATACCAGAGAGTAAGCTTTAATCCAAAAGTAATTGGTTCAGCATGAATTCCATGAGTCCTTCCAATCATTAATGTATCCTTAAACTCATAGGCTCTTTGTTTCAAAACTTCTTTTATCTTTAATAAATCTTCTATAATAATTTCCATAGCCTTTTTCATTAAATATGCCATGGCAGTATCAAGCATATCTGAAGAGGTCATACCAAGATGAAGATATCTTGCAGAGGGACCTATAATTTCAGATAGATGGGTTAAAAAGGCTATTACATCATGTTTGGTTTCCTTTTCTATTTCTTCTACCCTTTTTATATTTTCCTGTGTAAAACCTTTTTCCATATAGGGAGCTAATTTTTCCTTTATAATTTGATAATCTTTTTCTGGAACCTTTCCAAGTTTATACCAGGCTTCACAAGCATAAAATTCCACCAAACACCAAACTCTTAATCTTTCTTCAAGACTCCAGAGTTTTTCCATAACTGGTCTTGTATATCTGGGTATCATCTTAAACCTCCATTTTTAAAAATTATTATATTTTTTTATAAACAATTATTTGACTTTCTGGAAATTTTTATGTAAATAAATAGTTAATCCTTTAACCTTCTATATTTTACTACCTATAAGAGTTTTTGCAGATGAAAAAAAGTTTTTTTTATATATTATTTTTTTTACTTGTACTACCCTTAAAGGCCTTTTCTAAATCCCAACCTCTTCAAGATTACAATTTAAATTTAAAATACGTTCCCTACTTAATCAAAAAAGGAGATACTCTATATAGTATTGCTAAAAAATATAATATCTCTGTAGAAGAGTTAAAGAAAATGAACCATATTCAAGATAATACCATTTCTATAGGGCAGATCTTGAAAATTCCTGTTAATAAAAAGGAGGTTTTCTCTCAAAATTTAGATTATCCAGCACATTTTACATCCCAAGAAAATACCAAAATTTTATATCATGTGGTAAAAAGAGGTGAAACACTTTATAGTATTTCCAGACAATATGGAATTTCTGTTGAGGAATTAAAAAAGCTTAACAATTTAAGAACTTCAAAGCTTAAAACTGGACAAAAACTGAAAATATATCAAAATTCTGAAATTTCTCTTCACAGAAAGGAAGTAATTAAAGAGTTAACAAATAAAAAAGAAAACTTTATATTCTACGAAGTTAAAGAAGGCGATACTCTCTATACTATTTCTCTAAAAAATAATGTTCCTATAGAATTAATAAAAAGTTTGAATGGCATCCAGGATAATATAATTTTTGTAGGGCAAAAGCTAAAAATACCTTATAATCCTTTAGAAGAAAAACCCTTCGTATTGGAAAATCCTGCACTTCAATTTGGAGAAAAACCAAAAGAATTATTATCTCAAAAATTCAGCGTAAACTATTTGTCTAAATCTGTCATAGACGAAAAGGATGAAAATCTTCTCAAGAAAAAATTTTTGGAAATTTCCAATCAATATAGGAATTATTTATATAAACTTGGTGGCAACGGAAACGGTTATTTGGACTGTTCTATGTTTGTAAAACTTGTATATGAAGAACTGGGAATTGATCTTCCAAGAACATCCCGTGAACAATTTTTAGTAGGTATAGATGTGGAAAGGAACGAATTATTACCAGGAGATCTTCTCTTTTTCTCAAGATATAGAGATAGAGAAAGAATTTCTCATGTAGGAATTTATATAGGAGATAATAAATTTGTCCACTTTTCTTCCAGTAAAAAAGGCTTATCTATTGATTCTTTGAATGACCCTTATTTTAACGAGAGATTCGTAGGTGCAAAAAGAATATTAAACGGGGAAATTTTGGAACAATTTTATAAATTTAGCAGTAAGCTAAAAGAAGAAAAGAACTCCTAAGATTTTTTATAAATAATGTATTAATTTAAGAGTTTCCTTATCCACTTCATAGGAATTTTCTTTTTCTTTTTTAGCTAATTGTAAAGCTTTATTAGCACGATTTATAAGAGAAGAAACTGACCCTTCTAAAGATTTTTCCGGTAAAATCTGAGAAATACCTATGGAGAGACTAACCTCTTTATTAAATTCTTCCCATCTTTTTATAATTCTTTCAGCTATACTAAGAGCTTTTCTCCAGTTAATATAGGGAATAATAATTATAAATTTATCCTCATCGTATCTACATACTTTATCAATCTTTTCTCTGGTTGATTTTTGAAGAATTTCTGACAGATTTCTTAAAATTTTTTCTCCCTCTCGATGCCCATAATGCCGAGTATACCACTTGAAATTGTCTATACTTATCATAAAAATTATAAGAGGATATTTTTGTCTTAAGGCCCTATAAGCTTCTTCCATTATAATTTCTTCAAAATATTTTCTATTAAAAACCCCTGTAATTGGATCTTCCCTTTCTATTTTCTTTATTTCTTTAAATAAAAGATATTCCTTTAAAAGCTTAAAAATCTTTGCTTTAAATTCTTCTAAAGAGAAGGGTTTTATTATAAAATCATCCACCCCCCAGGAAAAAAAATCTAAAAAATCTATTTTTAAAAGATAAAGATATTCTAAAATCATAAGATCAAGAATTATCAAAACCTTGCTTTCTGGAGATAAAGTTTTTATATGAAAGATGAGACCGGAAAAACCCTCTTTAATTTCTCTGGAAAGTATTATAAGTATCTGAAACTTTTCTTTTCCAAGGATTTGAAATATTTCTTCCTTTGAAAATGCTTCTATTACTTCTATATCAAACTGAGTTAAAAATTTATTTAATAAAACTCTAAAAGCAGAATCATTCTCTATATAAACCAAAAATTTAACTTTTTCTTTAAATTTTTTTTCTATTTTTTCACATAACTCAGTAAGTTTCAATTTTAAAACACCTCCATTTGAAAATAGTTTTAAAATTAAATTAAAAACTATTTATTTCAATCTTTCGGTAAAATTTGGTTGTACTTAACTTAAATACCTTGATTTTTTAAATTCTTGGTTTACATTTAGACCCGTTATGGAGCCCTTAGACAAAATAGTAAGCCTTAAAGATTGGATAAACTCTTTTTGGGATTTTCAAAAAGAAGATTTACAGTATCTACAAGATTTAATTATAAAAAATACACCTTTTGATCCAGAAGAAATTATAAACAGTTTAAGAGAAAGATTCAAAAAAAGAAGGGCATTTTATCAGATTTATAAACATCTTCCTAACAAGGATCTGTCTGTAAATGATTTGGAGTGGGCTGAAAAAAAGCTTAAAGAAATTATATATAGAGAAGAACTTATTACAGAGCTTGTAAATAAAATACTTGATCTTCTTACTCTTTTTATAGAATCTGAAGAGCTTTCCTTTCTTGAAATATCATCTAATCCCTTTTTGTTGCATTAAATTTTTATGAAAAGAAAAAAAGAGATTCTTGAAAGAGCTAAAGAAATTCTTCAGACAGAAAAATTGGGTTTAGAGGAGGTTTCCAAAAATTTGGATTCCTCTTTTGTTCAAGCTTTAGAACTTATTCTAAATATTAAAGGAAGGGTTGTAGTTACAGGAGTAGGGAAAAGTGGAATTATAGGAAGAAAGATTTCGGCAACCCTTTCTTCTACAGGAACACCTTCTTTTTTCCTACATCCAGTTGAAGCTCTTCACGGAGATTTAGGAATGGTTACTTCTGAGGATATTTTGCTTGCTATTTCCTATTCTGGAAATACTCTTGAAGTTTGTGAGCTTGCCTCTATTTTAAAAAAGAGAAATATAAAAATTATAAGTTTAACTGGAAATCCGGAAGGAAGATTAGCTAAACTTTCTGATATAGTAATCAATACCAAAATTCCAAAAGAAGCCTGTCCCTTTGATCTTGCTCCCACAACGAGTACCACTGCTACCTTAGCTTTAGGTGATGCCTTAGCAATTTGTCTTTTTGAATTAAAAGGTTTAGGTTCAGAGGATTTCAGAAGAAATCATCCAGGGGGTTCCTTGGGAGAAAGGTTAAAAGTAAAAGTAAAAGAAATTATGCTTACAGACGAAAAAATACCTGTTGTACCTGAAGGAACTTTTTTAGAAGATGCCATAGTTGAAATAGATAGAAAAAGATTGGGATGTGTTCTTATTATTAATCCATTAGGAACCCTTACAGGAATTATTACAGATGGAGATTTAAGAAGAATTTTTCTTAAATATAAAACTTACAGCAATCTAAAAGTAGAAGAAGTAATGACCAAAAATCCCAAAGTAATAGAGGAAAATCGCTTAGCTTCAGAAGCTCTTGAAATGATGGAAAAATATCTTATTACAGTTTTACCTGTAATAAATTATGATCAAAAACTGGTAGGGATATTACATCTTCATGACATTTTAGGGAAAGGTACCTTTAAATTTACTATCTAAATATTATCTAAATATTCTAAAAGATATCTTAAATTATATTCTATACTCTTGGCAGCATCAATTATTAAATGATTGAATAATTTTAAACATCTTTTATAGATTTCTGTCACCCTTTCCAAAAATTCTCTTTTTTCAAAAATAGTAAGCTTTTTTTCGCGATTCACCAATCTTTTAAAGGCAATCTCAAGAGGAATATCTAAATAAATAACCAGATCTGGAAGAGGGGCTATAGTTTCATTCTCTATTAAAAGTTCCTTAAAAGGTAAGCCTTGAGAACTTTGATAAGCAAGGGTAGAAATATAATATCTATCAAGAATAAGATAAGCTCCCTTTTCTAAAGTTGGCATTATTATATTTTCCACATGCCATATTCTATCTTTTAAAAAAAGAACCCTCAATTTTTGGGGATCACTTTCTTTTTTGATTAAGAAAGTTTTTATTTTTTCTCCAAAAGGACCTGAGGTAGGTTCAGAAGAGAAAACCACAAGTTTTCCTTTCTTTTTTAGATTTTCATATAAAACCTTAGCAAAGGTTGTTTTACCAGCACCATCTATGCCTTCAATTACAATAAGTTTTCCTTTTCTTAAAAATTCGAATTTTAGTCTATTTCTTAAAAAGCCTCTGTTTTCTTTTGTAACTTCACAAAAAAAGGCAAGTTCAAAATCTCTTACTTTTCTTAGAAAGGGTAAATCCCCTTTCCCAACTGTAGCCAAAAGATAAATTGAAGAATTTAAAAGTTTTTCTACAAATTTGCAAAATCTTAAAGATTGAATTTCCATTTTTCCTATTTCATCAATAATAAAAAAGGTATTTTTTTTTCTCAAATTTTTTTCTAAAGTTTCTAGTATTTTTTCTAAGTTTTCTATTTTTACTATATATTTACCTACTGAAGGTTTTTTCTTTATATCTTCAGATAAGGCTAAATCCCTTCTTATAGCAAGAAGATACTCTTCCCCTGATTCTAAAACCTTTATTTTAAATCCCTTTCTTTCTAAACCCTCTCTTATTTCTGAGGTAATAAAGCCTGAAAAATTAAATTGAGGAAGATTAATTTTTAAAAACTTAAAAAGATATTCTGTTAAGGTTGTTTTACCAACTCCTGGAGAGCCAAGAATAAAAAATTTTTTTCTGGGAGAATTGAGAAACATTATCTTTTTAAAGGTTTAGAGGAAAGAAGAACATAGGTTGCTCCCAAACCACCATCACATAGTCTTGCAGATGAATAGGCTAATATGTATTTTCTAAATGGCCCCCTTTCTAACCACTCTTTTACTTTATTTTTTAACACCGGCTCTTTTTTTGAAGAAAGTCCTCTTCCATGAATAATTAAAATGCACCTATCTCCATTTAAAATTGCTTCCTTCATAAATTCTTCAAAAGCATTCTTGGCCTCCTCTACACACATACCTCTCAAATTTAAAGTTTTCTTAATAGCAAATTTACCCTCTCTTAGCGCTTTAATAACTTTTCTACTAACTCCTGGTGCTCTACCTTCTATATATTCAGAAGTTAACCAAATTTTGATTTCTATCTTTTCAGGAGGCCATTCTTTTTTAAACTCCCAAAAAGCCTCCTTTGGTGAAAATTTCCAATATAGATTTTTTTCTTTGAGGGGTTTAGAATTATAAATTATTTCAGACCAGTCCTTTTCTTCACATTTGAGCGGTTTTTCTAAAGGATAATTTTTCTTTGATTTAATAAAATCAAGAGGAACCCCAAGATACTCCCTTAATTTTAAAAAAGGTTTTTGCATTTTTTTTATTTTCTTAATCCCTTTTCAAAGATTCTTTCGCACTTCTGAGCAGCAGTTTCTGCTTTCTGAGCAGATTCCTCTGCTTTATTAGCTGCTTCTACAGCTTTTTGAGAAGCCTTTTCTGCCTTATCAGCTGCTTCTAATGCTTTTTTAGATGCCTCATTAACATTTGCTACATCCACCTTGAGTTGATTAATTTGAGTTTTTAAAGCTTCTACTTCTGCTTTTAAACCTGCAAGTTCGTTTTTTACCTCTGTTACACATTCTGGACATTCTGGAGCCTTTGCAGTTTCTGGAGCTTTTACAGGACAAGTACATCCAAAGACTAATATACCTGTCAAACCTATTCCCATCAATTTAAGCATAGTTTTTTTCATAGCAGACCTCCTATACTTAAATTTTAAACTTTAATTTTTATTTTATTAATTTTTACATTTTTGTCAAATTTCAAATTGCCTCATTAAAAGTCTAAATGAAATTTTAACGATGCCTCATGTAAAAATCTAAACAAAAAAATTAAAATATCCCCTAAGTTCAACTTACTTGCTAAACGCTATCAAAAAGCTTCTAAAAAAGAAAAATCCAAAATACTTGATAAATTCACAAAAATCATAGGTTATAACCGCTCATATGCCTCTTATCTCTTAAGCGAACATGAGAA
>PNIK01000103.1 GCA_002877985.1 Thermodesulfobacterium geofontis
CCAAGAACAAGTTTACCTTTTTCCACAATTAAAATTAAAGAAGGACCAGTGAGACTGGACTTTACATGCCCAGGAGAATTTCCTTCAAGATGTTTATAATTAAAATTTTGGGGAGCCATTTTATCAAAAATACTTAAAATATCTTCCTTTACTGCAGGATCAGCTCCCTCGTTTACAATTATTCCTGCTGTGGTATGAGGAACATATATAATACAAATACCATCCTTGGGAGGTAATAATTTTTCAATTTCTCCTGTGATATCTATCAGTTCCTCTTTTTTTCTCGACTTTATTGTAATAGCCTCCATTGGGTTTTATAATATTTATAAAATCTTAAAAGTCAAGATAAAAATGAAAAAATTTTTACTCCTTTTAGTTTTTTATTTAATAATTCTTCCATCTTATTTTCTCATAGCAGAAACACCTTCTATTATTATTATCGACAAAAATAAAAAAACTTTAGAAATTAGAAAAGAAGGTAAAATAGTAGCTTCTTATGAAATAGGACTGGGTTTAGAAAGTCTTCTTCCTAAAGAAAAAAAGGGAGATTTTTTAACCCCAGAGGGAATATACAAAATAGTTTATATTAAGGCTTCAGAAGAATATAGATTTTTTCTCGGACTTAATTATCCCAATCTAAATGATTTAGCCTTAGCTTATTATAAAGGAATAATTGATAAAGAAAAATTTATAAAATGGATGAGAATGCTTGAAAACTCAGAAATTATAGAAGATAGTTTACTTGGGGGCAAGATCGGCATTCATGGAGGAGGAGCTTTTAAATTAGAAGAAAAAAATGGTAAAACCTATAAAAATTATCATTGGACTAAGGGTTGCATAGCCTTAAATGATAAAGATTTAATAGAATTTTTAAAATATATTAATACTGGTCAGAGTGTTTTTATTTTGAATTCTCAAAAAAAACTATATGAAATCCTTAAAAAATTTGTTTATCCAACCAAAATAAAGCCTTTGGAAATTTTTGAAGGTGAGTTATACTTAAAAATAAATGAATATACCTATCTAAGCTTTCATATTATAGAAACCTATCGAGGAATGAAAAAATTGTTTGTTAAAAAATGGATCAGAGGTGCTTTAAAAGAAAAAATAGAAAGTGATGCAAGCGGAGATCTTTTAGAAAAGGAAGAAGATTTTAAAAAACTTCTTATAGAAAATTTGGAAAATATTTTAAAACCTTACAAACAACTTGAAATATAAAAATGGAAATTATAAAAGAAATTTCCAAGATGAAAGAAATTAGCAAACTTTGGAAAAGAAAAGGTTATAAAATATCTTTTGTTCCTACTATGGGATTTTTACATGAAGCACATTTAGCTTTGGTAAGAAAAGCAAAAGAATTGGGAGATAAAACTGTAGTTAGCATATTTGTTAATCCTCTGCAATTTGGTCCAAAGGAAGATTTTAGAGAATATCCAAGAGATTTGGAAAGAGATTTAACTCTTTTGGAGAGGGAAAAAGTAGATGTGGTTTTTATTCCTGAAACTGAAGAAATGTATCCCTCTGATTTTCAGACCTATGTTGAAGTTACTAAACTAACCACAGGACTTTGTGGTGCTTTCAGACCTGGACATTTTAAAGGAGTTACTACTGTAGTTTTAAAACTTTTTAATATAATTAATCCTGATATAGCAATCTTTGGAGAAAAGGATTATCAACAACTTCAAGTAATAAAACAAATGGTTAAAGATTTAAATTTAGATATAGAAATTGTAGCTCATCCCACTGTAAGAGAAAATGATGGGCTTGCTATGAGTTCAAGAAATATATATTTATCTACTGAAGAAAGAAAATCAGCTACAGTACTTTATAAAGCTCTTCTTCTTGCAAAAGAACTTATAAATAAAGGAGAAAGGGATTCTCAAAATCTTAAAAATAAACTTGAAGAATTTATACATTCCTTTCCCTATACTAAAGTTCAGTATATTGAATTTGTAGATCCCTTAACCCTTGAACCTGTTAAAAAAATTGAAAAACCTGTTCTTTGTGCCTTAGCTGTATTTGTGGGAAAGGCAAGATTGATAGATAATATGCTTATAAATCTAGAGTAAAGATGTTAATAAAACTTTTAAAAAGTAAAATTCATTTAGCAACTATTACAGGAAAAAATCTTTTTTATGAGGGAAGTCTTACTCTTGATAGAGAAATAATGGAAAAAGCCGGTTTGAAACCCCTTGAAGCTGTCTGGGTATATAATTTAAATAATGGAGAGAGATTTGAAACTTATGTAATAGAAGGTAATAAAGGAGAGGTTATTCTTAATGGAGCCGCTGCAAGACTTGGTGAGGTGGGAGATAAAATAATTATTGTTTCTTATGCTTGGGTTGCAGAGGAGGAACTTAAAAATTTCAAAATCACTTTAGTCTATTTAGAAGAAAAAAACGAAATCAAAGAGATTAAAACAGCTTTTCCATATTAAATGCTTAAGGTTTATCCTGTAAGTCTTGGTTGTCCCAAAAATAAGGTTGATTTTGAGAAACTTCTTTATGTATTATTTAAAAAAAATTATAAAATAGTTCTTTTTCCAGAAGAAGCGGATATCCTTTGGATAAATACTTGTGCCTTTATTAGACCTGCAGTAGAGGAGGCTATAGAACATATTTTAGAATTGGGAGAGAAAAAAAGAAATGGACAAAAATTGATTGTTTCTGGATGTTTAACTGCAAGATATGGTAAAGAAACTCTTAAAAAAATTTTTACCGGAGGTAGATGAATTTCTCGGAATAGAACCCTTTAAAGAGTTTGTTAAAAAAGAACCCCTTGAAAGAATACTTACAGAAAGCCCCTTTTATGCTTATTTAAAAATTTCAGAGGGTTGTAATTATAGATGTTCCTATTGTACCATTCCCAAAATAAGAGGTCCTTTAAGAAGTAGACCAAAAGAAGAACTTTTTAAGGAGGCTGAAACTCTTTTAAAAAAGGGAATTAAAGAAATTATTTTAGTTGCTCAAGATATAACTTCTTACGGAAAGGATAAAGGAGAAAAAGAGGGATTACTTAAGCTCATTTCAAAATTATCAGAACTTCCCTATAAATTTAGAATAAGACTTCTCTATCTCCATCCAGGTAATATAGAAGAAAAATTTATTAAAGAAGTGCTTTTTAATCCTAAAGTGGTTCCCTATTTTGATATACCTATTCAGCATGCTCATCCTGAAATTTTGAAAAAAATGAGAAGACCTTCAAATTCAGAAAAAATAAAAGAATTAATAGCATATATAAGAGAGATTAATCCTTTTTCAGCTATAAGAACCACTGTAATGGTTGGTTTTCCAGGAGAGGGAGAGAGGGAATTTTTATATCTTTATGATTTTATTAAAGAAGTGGAATTTGATCATCTGGGTGTATTTATTTTTTATCCAGAAGAGGGAACTTATGCAGAAAAGCTATTTCCTAAGGTTTCATATAAGGAAAGATTGAAAAGAAAAAGAGAAATTATGAAACTTCAGAGGGAAATTTCCAAAAAAAGATTAAAAATGAGAATTAAAAGTGAAGAAGAGGTTCTAATTTTAGGAGAGGATTTAAGGGGAAGGCCTTTTGGTATAGCTAAAATACAGGCTCCAGAAATAGATGGAATAACCTATCTTCTTTCAAACAGAGATAAAAAATCCCTTTTTCCAGGAGATTTGGTAAAAGTTAAAATAAAAAAGGCAAGTTTCTATGATCTTTGGGGAGAAGTTATTTAAAGAATAAATTTAACCAGTTCCACATTTGAGACAATATTTTCTAATTTTTCTCTTACATATTCAGGAGTAATAACTACCTTTGTTGGAGCAATATCTGATGCGGAGAAGGATATATCTTCTAATACCTTTTCTACTACAGTATAAAGTCTTCTTGCACCAATATTTTCCATTCTTTCATTTATTTCATAAGCGATTTTTGCCATTTCCTCTATTGCTTCTTTTGTGAATTCTAATTCAATTCCTTCTGTTTCTAAAAGAGCTTGATATTGTTTTATAATTGCGTTTTCCGGTTCAGTTAGTATTCTTACAAAATCTTCCTTAGTTAAAGGATCAAGTTCTACTCTTATAGGAAATCTTCCTTGGAGTTCAGGTATAAGATCAGAGGGTTTTGCAATATGAAAGGCACCACTTCCTATGAATAAAATATAATCAGTCCTTACCATTCCATAGCGGGTGTTTACTGTTGTTCCCTCAACAATAGGTAAAAGATCCCTTTGAACTCCCTCTCTTGAAACATCAGGACCATGGGTTTCACCTCTGCTTGTGATCTTGTCAATTTCGTCAATGAAGATGATACCGCTTGTTTCAGTTCTATGAATAGCTTCCCTTATTACTTTGTCCATATCTATTAATTTACTTGCTTCTTCTTTGGTTAAAATTTCTAAAGCCTCTTTAACTTTAACTTTCCTTTTTTTAGTCCTAAAAGGAAGAAAAGTGGAAAGCATATCTCTTAGTTGCATCTCAATCTCTTCTAATCCTGAGGCTGCAAGAATCTCTATAGCAGGAGGCTTTTGAGTAGGTTCAATTTCTATTTCTACATATCTTTCATCTAAAACACCATCTCTTAGCATTTTTAGAAACTTTTCCTTAGTTAAGGGATCATATTCTACTTTAGAGGAAGATGCTGGAATAAGGAGGTCTACTAAGCGTTCCTCAGCATTTTTTCTTGCTTTTTCTAAAACCTTGCTTTCCTCTTCAGCTTTTACCATTTGAACTGCTATATGGGTAAGATCTCTTATCATTGACTCAACATCTCTTCCCACATATCCTACTTCAGTAAATTTAGTTGCTTCTACTTTTAAAAAAGGGGAATTTGAGAGTTTAGCAAGTCTTCTTGCAATTTCTGTTTTCCCAACACCTGTTGGACCAATCATAAGGATATTTTTAGGATAAATTTCTTCTTTTAGAGGTCCTTTTATCTGCTGTCTTCTCCAGCGATTTCTCATAGCTATGGCAACAGCTTTTTTAGCTTTTTCTTGTCCCACTATATAACGATTTAATTCTTCTACGATTTCTCTGGGTGTAAGTTCTCTATAACTCATAGTTCTTCTACCACTATTTCGGAATTTGTATAAATACAAATTTCTCCTGCAATTTTTATTGAAATTTCAGCTATTTCCCTTGCAGAAAAATTGGTATGTCTCATAAGAGCTTTAGCAGCTGCAAGAGCCATAGGTCCGCCAGATCCTATAGCTACCACATCTTCATCTGGCTCTACCACATCTCCTGCACCAGAAATGATAAGCATATGTTCACTATCGCAGGCAATAAGAAAGGCTTCTAATCTTCTCAAGACTTTATCGGTTCTCCAATCCTTAGCTAATTCCACAGCAGCCCTTAAAAGTTGTCCACTATAAGCTTCTAGTTTTTTTTCCAGTCTTTCAAAAAGAGTAAGGGCATCAGCTGTTGCGCCTGCAAAACCTGCTAAAACCTTTCCTTTATATAGCTTTCTTATTTTTTTAGCTTTGTGTTTTATTATAGTATTTCCAAAAGTAACTTGTCCATCTCCTGCCATGGCAATTTTGCCATCTCTTTTTACAGCAATAACAGTAGTTCCTTTAAACATGTTATAAGTTATACCATAATTTAAGAAATTAAAAAGTCCTTGATTTTGATAAATAAGATTTTATTATAATTACTAAAACAATTTGAGGGAAAATTATGGAAATAAAAAAGTTAAAGAAAGTTTCAGATTATGAGTGGGAAATTCCTCTTCATGAAGATATGAGGGTTCCTGGAAAAATTTTTGCTGATGAAAAACTTATTGAAGAAATGGATGAAAAGGTCTATGAGCAGGTTTGTAATGTTGCCAGTCTTCCAGGTATCGTAAAAGCCTCAATTGCTATGCCTGATGCTCATTGGGGTTATGGATTTCCAATAGGAGGAGTTGCTGCCTTTGATCCAGATGCTGGAGGGATTATTTCTGTTGGAGGAGTGGGTTATGATATTTCTTGTGGAGTAAGAACCCTTTTGAGTCCCTTTACCAAAGAAGAAGTAGAACCTTATTTAGAAAAACTTGTAAAAAAACTTTTTGAAACAGTTCCCTCTGGTGTTGGTTCAGAAGGAGAGATAAAACTTTCTCCTTCTCAGTTAGATGAGGTATTAGTAGGAGGAGCTAAGTGGGCTGTAAAAGAGGGATATGGAGAAAAAGAAGATTTAGAATATATCGAAGAAAGAGGATGTATGGAGGGTGCCGATCCTACCTATGTATCTATGGAAGCAAAGAGAAGACAACACAGACAAGTTGGTACCCTTGGTTCAGGAAATCATTATCTTGAAATTCAATATGTGGCAGAAATTTACGATAAAAAAGTTGCTACAGCTTTTGGACTTTTTGAAAATCAAGTGGTTATCACCTTCCATTGTGGATCCAGAGCCCTTGGACATCAAATAGCAACTGATTATCTACCAGTTTTAGCAAAAGCAGCAAGAAAGTATGGGATTCCTATAAAAGAAAAAGAGTTAGTTTGTGCACCTATTAACTCTCCAGAGGGTCAGCAATATTTTAAAGCTATGGTATGTGGCGTAAACTGCGCCCTTGCTAATCGTCAGGTAATAACCCATTTAGTAAGAGAGGTATTTAAGGATTTTTTTCCCGGGGTTCATTTAAAGGTTCTTTTTGATGTAAGTCATAATACTTGTAAAGTTGAATATCATGAAGTAGATGGTAAAAAACTAAAACTTTATGTGCATAGAAAAGGCGCAACTAGAGCTTGGGGACCAGGAAGAAAGGAGTTACCTGAGGCTTATAGAGAAGTGGGGCAACCTGTTATAATAGGTGGTTCGATGGGAACAGCTTCTTATATTTTAGTAGGAACAGAAGAAGGAGAGGAAAAAGCTTTTGGTTCTGCCTGCCACGGAGCTGGTAGAACTATGAGCAGACATCAAGCTATAAAATCTTTCAGAGCAGATGATATAATAGAGAAACTTAGAAAAAAGGGAATTATAGTTATGGGAAAATCCAAAAAAGGTCTTGCAGAGGAGGCACCAGAAGCTTATAAAGATGTGAATGAAGTAATTAATGCTACTTGTAAGGCTGGTTTAACTAAAAAAGTTGCTAAACTCATTCCTATGGGATGTATAAAAGGATAAAAAATTTTTAAAAAACCGTAATGCCTCATTTAAAAATCTAAATCAAATAGGTTTCGATGCGGCAAATATGCTCTCTCAAGTATCCTCTGATATCTCTTTATATTTCTGTAAAGTTCTGCAGGTCTCTTAATTAACTTCAAGTAAACTACAAATCTTCTAACAGCACTATAATTCTTTTGCTCTACATAGCAGTTGTCGTTTTTCTTAAAGGTCTGCTGAAGTTTTTCTTCTACCTCCTTCTCAAAAGAGAACTCATTAAAGAACTTAAGCTTGGGTATTATTTCAGGTAAGATAGCTTTAAGTCTTTTTCCACATTACTTTTTTATCATATCTGGATAGCTTTAAGAGGAGCTATATAGACAATTTTCTCATGTTCGCTTAAGAGATAAGAGGCATATGAGCGGTTATAACCTGTGATTTTTGTGAATTTATCAAGTATTTTGGGTTTTTCTTTTTTAGAAGCTTTTTGATAGCGTTTAGCAAGCAAGTT
>PNIK01000005.1 GCA_002877985.1 Thermodesulfobacterium geofontis
AGATTTGAGGTAGCTGTATAGAACCTACCAATATTATCTCCAAAGGAGAGAGAAGAACCTATTCCAATTAAAGTCCCAGCAAATAAAGCTTTTAATATTTCTATTTTGGAAGGTATTTTAATTCCAAATTATTTGCTAAAACATGATGAAATAAAGGCACCTCCTATAGGAGCTATAACTATAAAGTCTAAATTTTTTAAACTTTTTGCAATATTTAGCGGAACCCTGTAAAATTCAAAAAAAATTAAAAAAATACCTAATATAAAACCTCCTATAAGTGGATCCCAGTATTCTTCAATAAAGAAACCATCATCCCCTTCTATAATTTTTCCTAAAAATTTCATTTTTACAAGCAAGCAAAATAAGCTAAAAATCAAATGGAACTTCAGCACTTGAAACTCAGAATGAAGTTTTACCCTTTGTATTTGAATTTCGCAGGAGAATATGCTAATAAAAGATCAAAAATTATCTATCGTCTTTTCTCAGGGAGAAGGATATCTATTCTATATGTATTTCCATTTCCTTTTTAAGTTCTTCAGTTTTTTAAGTTCTTCAGTAAAAAATTTTAATTCATAAAGTCTTGGTTCTAATTTAAAGAAAATATCCTTTATTTCAAAAAGGTTTATTTTTAAGATTTTTAAAGATTTTTCTTGTAGGGGAGGAACTTTTTATATAAAGACTTTCCATATCCTCTTACATGAATTAGAACATCTGAGAGATGAACTATGGCAGCCTCTTTTTAAATTCTTTTGCTTTTTCAAGTTCATGGTGGGTATCAACTGCTTCAACCAATCTATCAGGTAAGTTCCAGGTTCTCATAAGAAAACTTCCTATTTCAGCATGATCAATTCCAAGAACTTCTTTTTCAGCTTGAAGGGCATCTTTTCCATTTTTTACTAATTCTGCTATCTTTTTATAATTTTCTCTAAACCCCACCTTTTGTACAATTCTTCCTAAATCATGAAGAAGACCAGCTGTAGCAACTTCTTGAGGTTCTTTTAATTTCAGTTTTTCAGCCAAAATCTTTGAACAGGAAGCAACTCCAATAGAATGTTCCCAAAGCCCAACATCCTCTTCATAAATAATATCAAAAATAGAGGAAGTTATAATTAAAACTTTAACTACATTAATT
>PNIK01000047.1 GCA_002877985.1 Thermodesulfobacterium geofontis
TTCTTCTGTTTTTGCTTTGAAAGAAATTTCTTTTGAAATAAAAGAAAAAAAAACTTTTCGCTCCCTTGGGACCAAATGGTGCTGGAAAAACAACAACTATAAAAATAATTTCTGGATTGACTTCTCCAACTTCAGGGAAAATATATGTGTGTGGAAAAAAATCTTTATGAAGACCCGATCTGGGCTAAATCTAAAATATGTATTGTTCCTCAGTATATAAATCTTGATGTGAAATTAACTGTGGAAGAAAATCTTTTAATACATGAGCTTCTTTACAAAATGTCTTCATCTTTAATCAAGAAAAGAATAGCTGAGCTTTTGGAGATAGCCGATTTAAAAGAAAAAACTCTAAAATTAAAGAGCTTTTTGAAGGACTTAAAAGAAGAGTTCTAATTATAAGGACCTTATGCATCAACCAAAATTATTACTTTTAGATGAACCTACAGGAAGAATTTTCTTCCCCACAGAAAAATTTCCCTCTTTTATAAAACCCGTTATAGAAATTTTACTTCTTACTATAACTTCTCATACTTTAAGAAATATAGCTGTATATAAAACTTTTAGAATTTCTTATCTTATAATTTTGTTTTTTATAGCCTTGGTTTCTTTTTTTAACGGCTCTTTATTCTATAAAAGGGGGTAAGGACTGATGCATGAACATTCTTTTATACCAGATTCTAAAGCTAAAACACTAACCCTTTTAAGTGTTTTAGTAAGTATTTTAATTTTTATAGCTAAATTACTTGCTTATTTTATTACTAAATCTGTAGCTATCTATTCTGATGCTATGGAATCAATAGTAAATATTATTTCTGCCACTATAGCATTTTTAGGAACTAAAATAGCTTTAAGACCGCCTGATAAAATGTATCCTTATGGATATACTAAATTTGAATACTTTGTTTCTATGGTTGAAGCTTTTTTTATTATTGGTGCTGCTATGGCTATATTATGGAAAGCTTATCAACACCTTTTAAACCCTGAAATTTTAAAAAACTTAGATGTTGGTTTTTCATTGATCTTTATTACCATGATTTCAAATACCACTCTTTCTTATTACGTATACAAAAGAGGTAAAAAAGAAAATTCACCCATTCTGATTTCTCATGCTTCTCATCTATTCACTGATGTTATAACCTCAGCTGGGATAATAATAGGAGTTTATATAGCCCATATAACTGGTTTTTTAATATTAGATCCTATAATTGCTTTAATTGTAAGTATAAATGTTTTGTACTTGGGATATAAAATTATTAAAGCATCTATAATTTCTTTGCTTGATGTAAGTTTGCCTCAGGATAAGATAGATTCTATACAGGAAATAATAAAAAATACTATAAAAACTTTTCCTCACCAAAATTATGATATATATGATGTTCACGATTTCAAAACAAGAAGATCTGGAAGAAAAGGTTTTGTAGAATTTCATCTTACGGTTTCAGGTAATATGCCTGTAAGAGAAGCTCATAATTTATGTGACGAGCTTGAGAAAAAGATTACAGACAAATTTCCTGAGCTCTCGGTAACTATTCATATAGAACCAGAAGAGGAAAAGAAATAAAAAGGTTTATGAGGTTAAATAAATTTTTGTCCTTTTGTGGAATTGCCTCTCGTAGAAAAGCTGAAAAGTTGATATTATCAGGAAAAGTTTCTGTAAATGGTCAAGTAATAAGGGATTTAAGTTATAAGATTAATCCAGAAAAAGATAAAGTTTACATAAACGGTAAACTTATCATACCACCTCCAAAAGTCTATTATCTTTTTTATAAACCTAAAGGTGTTCTCACTTCTTTATATGATCCTCACCACAAAGAGACCCTTAGACCCTTTTTGGAGAAATTACCTTTTAAGGTATTTCCTGTAGGAAGACTCGATAAATATAGCGAAGGATTAATTTTACTTACTAATGATGGTGAACTTGCTAACCTTCTTTTACATCCTCGCTATGAAGTAAAAAGAGTTTATAGAGTTTGGGTAGCCCCTAAAATTGAGGAAGAAAAGATCAAAACTCTATTTAAATCCGGAATCATTATAGAAAATAAATTGATTAAACCTTTGAACTTCAATTTTTTGAAAAAAGATAAAGATAAATGGATCTACGAAATAACTGTAAAAGAGGGAGTAAAGAGGGAAGTAAGAAGAATAATAGATTATTTAGGAGGAAAAGTGCATAGGTTGATAAGAATTAAATTTGGACCCTTATCTTTGGTAAATCTAAAGCCGGGAGAAATAAGACCACTTTCTAAAAAAGAATATAAAGAATTACTTCTTTTCGTCTCTCAGCTTAAAAATTCTAAAATTTTAGATAACACTTCCTCAGCGGAGTTAACATAATGTATCCCTGGAATATTTTCCCAAGTTTTAAGTCCTACAACTGGTTTCCACATCTTTAAAGCTAAGGCAATTTCAGATAAAGTTCCATATCCCCCAGCAATTGCAACTACTATTTCTACAGATCTTATTAATATTACATTTCTGGCATGTCCCATATCAGTTAAAATGGGAATCTTTACATAGGGATTAGCATCCTCAGGTTTATTACCAGGCAAAATTCCTACTGTAATTCCTCCTGCCTCGAAGGCACCCTTTGAAGCAGCCTCCATAACTCCTCCCAATCCACCTGTATAAATAATTGCTCCCTTTTCTGCAAGTAATTTACCTACTTTATACGCAATCTCATAAATTTCTTTTTCCGCTATTCCTGCACCTATTATTCCTATCCTTCTATTCCTTAAATCCATAGGTACCTACAAGCTTTACAAATCTGACAGGTTCTAAAGTTATAGTATGCAATTTACCGTCTTTCTTTATCCCCTTTACTAATACTTGAGAATAGGCATCTCCTACAGGTATTACTATTCTACCCCCTTCTAATAATTGTTCTATAAGAGGTGGAGGAATTTGAGGTGCAGCTGCAGTGACTATTATTGCATCAAATGGTGCCACTTCCTTCCATCCCAAGCTTCCATCTCCTAATTTAAAAGAAATATTTTTATAGCCAAGTTTTAAAAGTATTTTTTTTGCTTTCTCAAGTAAAGTAGGGTATTTTTCTATGGTATAAACCCAAAGAGCAAGTTCTGCCAAAATAGCAGTTTGGTATCCTGATCCTGTACCTATTTCTAAAACCCTTTCATTTCCTTTTAACTCTAAAGCCTCTGTCATCACAGCTACTATATAGGGTTGAGAAATAGTTTGTCCTTCTCCTATAGGAAGCGGAAAATCTCCATAGGCTTGATCTCTTAATGCCTCATCTACAAATAAATGGCGAGGAACCTTAAGCATAGCAGACAATACCCTTTCATCTTTTATACCTCTGGCTTTAATTTGGTTTTCTATCATCTTTTCTCTTGCAATTCTGTATAAATCTTTTTCAGTTTCTAAAAAAGATTTTTTATTGTTATTTTTATTCATAATTATTTCTTTTTAGGCGATGAAACAGTATAATATGTACAATCTATTATTTCTTCACCCTTTAAAGTTATTTTTAAAACCTCTGTATAATCTTCTCCCTTATAATTTTTAACAAATGGAACTTTTTCCCAAAAATTTTTAACTCTGTAATAATAATACCATTCTTCTTTTCCATCAGGAAAGGTAAATATCTGCACAGGAGGACCTAAAAATTGCAAAACCTCTGCTTTTGTAGTTTGTTGAGGATGAATTAGAGCTGCTTTAGAAGCTAAATTAGGACCAGGTTTTGTTGCACATCCATAAATTAAAAACACTAATCCTAATATAAAAATTAATTTTTTTAGAATTTTTTTGTTTTTATCCATCGTAAATTAGTTATATTTTACTCTTAAATCACGATAAGTACAAGTTTAAAATGGCTCTTCTTTTCACATAAAATATTTAGGTTAAAATAAAGATTATGATGTATCATAGGTACAAAGAAGACTTTAAACTAGAAATTAAGGAATATCCTTTTTTATGTAAGCTTTGTAAAAAAGAAAAGGCTTTAATAGAAATTCCCTCTCAAAAAATAAAGGTTTGTAAAAATTGTTATAATAACTTTTTTGAAAATAGAATTAAAAAAACTATAGAAAAATATAAGATGATACTTCCTCAAGATCGGATCGGAATTTTTCTCTCAGGTGGAAAAGATAGTTCCACCTTACTTTTTGTATTAAAAAAGCTCTATCCAGACATAAATTTACAAGCTATTTTTCTTAATCTAGGAATTAAGTATTACTCTGAAAAAGTAGAGATCTTAGTAAAAACATTCTGTGAAAATTTAAAGGTACCACTTTTTATATATAATCTGCCGGAGAGGGAGGGATATAGAATAGATGACTTTATTTTTACCTATTTTAAAAATAAAGTTTGTTCAGCCTGTGGAGCTATAAAAAGATATCTTTTTTCTAAAATTGCAAAAGAATTGGGATTAACTGTAATAGCAACAGGACATCACTTAGATGATATAGTTTCTACCATGCTAAGTCTATTTTTCCAAGGAGATTTTTTAGGAATCGCAAAACTTAAACCTGTATTACTCCCTCTTTCCCCTAATCAAGTTAAAAAGAGCAAACCTTTATATACCACTCCTGAAAAAGAGATATTTTATTATGCTGTCTTAAATGAAATACCTATAGAAAATTTTATTTGTCCCCATGCAGATAAATCTCCACCTAAAACGATTAAAAAATTTTTAACAGAATTAGAAGAAAAAAATAGACAAATTAAATATCAACTTCTCTCAGTTTTTACAAAAAAGTTAATACCTCTTATAAAATCAAATTATAAAGAAGAAACTTTTAATTTATGTATAAAATGTGGAGAAATAACTACTGCTGGGGATAAAATCTGTAGTAGATGTAAAAGAATTGAGTTACTTAAAAAAGTAGATAATAAAATTTTAGAATTAACTAAAGAAGAATTTGAAAATTATATCCAAAATTTAAATTCCGATTGGGTTTTGATAGATTTAAAGGGTAAAGAAAATTTATTGAATGAGTCTACCAAAAAATTAAAAAAGTTTTTTAATCCCTATAAAACTCGACATATATTTTTAACTTCTTCTCAACCTGAAATAGGATATTTGCTAGCTTTAAAATTAAGAAAAAAAGGATTTAAAGCCTATAATGTTAAAGAGATCTAAAATTTAGATATTTGGGAGGGTTTTTAAATGGCAAGAATTGCATTAGAAAAGGAACTTCAAATTCTTAAAAATCTTCTATTGGATATGGCAAAAATAGTAGATGAGATGGTTAATGGTGCTATATTAGCTATTGATAAATTAAATCCAGAGTTAGCAAAAAGAGTAATAGAATTTGATGATCAAGTGGATTATTACGAAAATATGGTATCCCAGACTGCTCTTGAGATTATTGCTTTACAACAACCAGTTGCAAAGGATTTAAGATTTATAATTACTGCTATAGATATAGCAAAAAATTTAGAAAGAATAGCAGATCAATCTGTAAATATTGCCTTTAGAGTTCTTGATATATATAACATAAGGGAAAAAAGTATTCCTCAGTGTAAAGTTACTATTATAGAAATGGCTAACGAAGCTCTTTATATGTTACAATCTGCTATAAATGCCTTTGTTACAGAAAGTGTTCAGAAAGCTTATTCTGTAATAGAATATGATGATATAGTAGATAGATTTCAAAGAGATAATATTGAACAAATAAAAGATTGTATGAAAGGTAATGCTGAGCTTATAGAAATCGGTATAGATTATATAATAGTAGTTCAAAACTTAGAAAGGGTTGGAGATCTTGCAACTAACATTGCTGAAGGTGTGATTTTTACTGTTGAAGGGAAAATACCTAAATTAGAAAGTGAAAAGATAAAGGAATTAAAAGAAATGGTTTTAAAAGAACTGCCTGTATTTGACCTTCTTAAAAAGCATGCCCATCTTGTTCTTGAATGTGTGGAAAGACTCTCACTTGCTTTGGAAGCCTACAATACAAAAAATTTTACAAGGCTTGAAGAGATTGCTAAACACATTATTGAAATAGAAAAAGAAGCAGATCAAATGAAAAGAAATATAAGAGGGCATCTTCCTAAGGGGATTATACTTCCTGTTGAAAGATTCGAACTCTTTTTATATTTAAAAGAACAAGATGCTATAGCTGATGTAGCTGAAGAAATTCTTAATTGGCTTTCTTTTAAATATTTAGAAATACCAAAATCACTCTTTAAAGAAATAGAAACACTTTTAAATAAAAGCATTGAATCTTTGAAATATTTGGAAGCTTTAATTGATTATTCTGCAGATTTTCTAATTACCAAAAATGAAAATAGTAGAAACCAAGCAAAGGAGATTGTAAGAACTATAAGATACTCACAATATTTAGCTGAAGAATTTGGTAATAAAGTTAAAAAAGAAATCTTTTCAAAAATTGAAGATCCCTTAACTCTTTTTTACATATTAAAATTAGTAGATTTAATATTGAGTATTCCTCATCATGCAGAAAATACAGCAGATTTAATGAGAGCTATGATAGCAAAGTAAATTAACTCTTAAGGGTTTTACATATATCCACAACTAAAATATTAGCGGCTATTGCTCCCAAAATTGCAGGAATAATGTAAATTTTTTGATAAGCTAATCCTTCAAACCAATATCCAAATACAGGACTCCCAAGCCAAGCTCCTATCCATCCTACTATAACTTTAGAGATAAAAGACCACCAACCTGGAATTACATAATATTTAAAACCAAAATGAAGAATTGCTGTAACAACTACTGAAATAATTAATAGAATTATAAATCCAATAAAATCTATTCCTATCATTTCTACCCCCCTTTTTTTTGTTTTACTATTTAAATTTTATTTGTGATAAAAAATTAGTCAATAAAATAATTAGTTAAAATTATAATTAAGTAAAAAAATATTAAATTAAAACTAAAAATTTTTTATAGGGTTTTTACTGGATCAATCTACCTATTCGATTAAACCTGATTTTGAAATCTTTGGAATCCCAAGAGAAATAAATTATTAGAGCTTTTCCTTTAAGATACTTAATAGGTACAAATCCCCAAAATCTGCTGTCATAGCTCTGATCCCTATTGTCTCCCAATACAAAAATATGTTTAGGTGGAACCTTTACGGGTCCATAATTATCTCTGGGACTTATTTCTTGAGGATAAATTTCTGGATCAGTAAACTGAACATAAGGCTCTTTTAATAATTTACCATTTACATAAACCTTTTTATTTAAAATCTGCACAGTGTCTCCTGGAAGACCTATAACTCTTTTGATAAAATCGAGTTTTTTATTTTGAGGATAAGTAAAAACTACAATTTCTTGTCTTTCAGGAAGTCTTCTAAAATAAATAAAATCATTTTTAATAGGATTTCTTATACCATAAGCCAATTTATTAACCAATAAATAGTCTCCTATTAGTAATGTGGGGATCATGGAACCAGAAGGTATTTTATAAGCTTGAACTATAAAGGTTCTAATAAAAAGAGCTAAAATTAAGGCTATAAGTATACTTTTAGTCCAATCCCAGAGTTTGTTCTGAAAATTTTTCATTGAAATAACCTCCTCTTTTGGAATTAA
>PNIK01000068.1 GCA_002877985.1 Thermodesulfobacterium geofontis
TTAAAAAAATATAAGGAAATTTTAAAAAATTTTGGAGCCTGTGGAGCAAGTCTTAGTGGAACAGGATCTTCTATTTTTGGTGTATTTGACAATGAGCCACCTTTTTTTATTTATAAAACTTTAAAATTACTTTTAAATGATTGTAAAGTATTTTTAGCCAAAAATTTAGAATAATTTTGAAAGGAGGTTTTTCTTATGCCTATAAATCAGTTTAAAGTTTTCTCCGGCACTGCTAATCCAGAACTTGCTCAAAAAATTTGCAATTATTTAAATATTCCTTTAGGGGAGTGTACAATTAGAAGATTTAGTGACGGAGAAATTTTCGTAGAGATAAAAGAAAATATAAGAGGCGCTGATGTTTTTATTATACAACCTACGTGCCCACCTGTTAATGAGCATCTAATGGAACTTCTTATTATGATTGATGCTGCACGTAGAGCTTCAGCAAGAAGAATAACAGCTGTGGTTCCCTATTATGGATATGCAAGACAAGACCGAAAAACTGCCCCCAGAACTCCAATTTCAGCAAAACTTGTTGCTAATTTAATAGTAGTCGCTGGTGCAAGAAGAGTTCTTACTATGGATCTACATGCTGGTCAAATCCAAGGATTTTTTGATATTCCTGTAGATCATCTATATGCCTTGCCTGTTTTCCTTAAATATATTAAAGAAACTTTTCCTATAGATAAGGTCGTTATAGTTTCCCCAGATGCTGGTGGAGTTGAAAGAGCGAGAGAATATGCTAAAAGATTAAATGCAGGAATTGCTATAGTTGATAAAAGAAGGGAAAAACCAAATGAAAGTGCAGTAATGAATATTGTGGGAGATGTAAAAGATAAAATAGCTATCATCATAGATGATATGATAGATACAGCAGGAACTATGTGTCAAGCTGCAGATGCTATAATGGAAAGAGGAGCAATTGAAGTCTATGGAATGGCCACTCATCCAGTTTTATCAGGAAATGCTGTAGAGAGAATTAAAAAATCTTCTTTAAAAGCTCTTTTTATCAGTGACACTATTCCTCTGAAAGAGGAAGCTAAAGCTTTAGAAAAAATAAAAGTCCTCTCAGTGGCTAATCTTTTAGGTGAGGCAATAAAAAGAATTCATACCGATGAATCCATTAGCTCTTTATTTATTTAAAAATTTACAGGAGGTGAGAAAATATGAAACAGGTAACTCTAAGTGCTATTAAAAGAGAAAAAACTGGTAAGGAATTTTGTAAAAAACTAAGAAAACAAGGATTAATTCCTGCCATAGTATATGGTTCTCGTTTTCAACCTCTACCAATTGCCATAAAATCAAGTGAACTGGAAAGCATATTAATAAAACATAAAGGTGAAACCATTCTTTTTAATTTACAACTGATTAATGGAGAATCCTCAAAAATACAAGCTATTTTAAAAGAATATCAAATCCATCCTATTACAGATAAAATTATTCACATTGACTTTGTTGCTATACATGAAAAGGAAACCATAATCATAGATGTTCCCTTAGAATTTTTAGGTAAACCTATTGGTATCAGTAAAGGAGGTATTTTAGAAATTCTTTTACATGAATTAACTGTAGAATGTCTTCCTTCTGATATTCCTGATAAGATTGCCATAGATATAAGTAATCTTGATATTGGAGATGTTTTGCATGTAAAGGATATCAAAGTTCCTGAAGGAATAAAAATAGTTGATGATCCAGAAGAAACTGTTGCAACCGTATTGGTAGAAGCTAAAGAAGAAGTAGAAGAAACTGTAGAAGAAGTTCCAGAGAAATCAACAGAATAATTTTATTTTTAAATGTGGCTTTTTTGTGGACTTGGGAATCCAGGTGAGAAATATAAAAATACCAGACATAATTTGGGTTTTTTGGTTATTGAAGAATTTGCTAAAAAACATAATTTAAGCTTTAAATTTTATAAAGATTTGGAGAGTGAAGCTACATTTTACGGAGATAAAGCCATTTTAATAAAACCTCTTACCTATATGAACTTATCTGGAAGAGCTGTTAAAATGTGGATAGAAAAAGAAGGTCTTTCCCCTTCAAATTTACTTGTAATTTATGATGACTTAGATTTGCCTCTTGGAAAAATCAAAATTTTACCTAAGGGTGGAGCAGGAGGTCATAAGGGTGTACTTTCCATAATTGAAACCCTTCAAACAGAAGATTTTCCTCGCTTAAAATTGGGCATAGGAAAACCAGAAAAAGGTAATGCCAGAGATTATGTACTTTCCTCTTTTGAAGAAAAGGAATGGCCTATAGTAAAAAAAGTACTTCAGAGAGCAGTTACTGCTTTAGAAGAAATTCTTTTTGAGGGATTTAATAAGGCTATGACAAAAGTAAATTCTTGGAAAGTGAACGAAAATGACCCCTGATGAAAAACCAAAATTTTTTATTTTTAAAGGTAAAGAAACTTTAATTAATCTAGAAGAATATTTATATTATCTTGTAGCTCTTGGTCTGGTAATCGGTTTTGTTCTGGTAATGATAGATGGTTTAAAAGTTTTAATTTCTTTGATATATCAAACCACTGAGCTTACTGAGGGGGCTGTTAAATTTTTGGACAAAATTCTTGTATCACTTATTTTTCTTGAGATTTTTTATACTATAATAGTTGCCATTCTTGATAAAAGTGTGATAAAATGCGTTGAACCTTTTATCCTGGTTGCTATAACTGCTCTTGTTAGAAGACTTTTAATAATTTCTTTTGAAACCTCTCATCTTGTGTCCTTTTCTCCTGAGAGAATGAAATTTTACTTAATTGAAATGGCTTTGGTTGGAATTTTGATATTGTTGCTTATTTTTGGTGTCATCCTTTTTAGAAGGAGTAAAAGGTAAATGGAATCTTTAGAGAAAATTTTAATTTTAGATTTTGGCTCCCAAACTACCCAACTCATTGCTCGTAGAATTAGAGAACTCGGAGTATACAGTGAGATTAAATCCTGTTATATAAGCTTAGAAGAAATTAAAAATTTTTCTCCCTCTGGTATTATCTTTTCTGGTGGTCCAAGCAGTGTATATGATAAAAACGCTCCATCAATTGATAAAGAAATTTTTGACCTTGAAATCCCTATTTTAGGAATCTGTTATGGTGCTCAGTTGATAACCCATGTTTTTGGTGGAAAAGTTGAAAAAAGTGAAAAGAGAGAATTTGGATTAGCCTATATAGAAATATTGCAAATTAATAAACTTTTTAAGGGACTTAGAAAAAATAAAAAATATAAAGTATGGATGAGTCACAATGATAGGATAGAAAAGCTTCCCGAGAATTTTTATGCTTTAGCAAGAACTGAAAATTCACCTTTTGCAGCCATAGCTTGCAAAAATAAACCTCTATACGGAGTTCAATTCCATCCAGAAGTAATACATACCGAGATCGGAACAAAAATACTTTCTAATTTTATTTTTGAGATTTGTAAATGCAAGGCTAATTGGAATATGCCCTCTTTTATTGAAAAAACTGTAAAAGAAATTAGCGAGGTTGTTAAAAAAAACGAAAGAGTAATCTGTGCTCTTTCTGGAGGGATAGATTCTACTGTTACAGCTATATTGGTACATAAAGCTGTAGATGATAGATTAATTTCAATTTTTGTAAACAATGGACTTTTAAGAAAAAATGAACCTGAAGAAGTTTTAGCTCTAATGAAAAATTTAGGGTTAAAAGTTCGTTATGTAGATGCTTCTTCCATTTTTTTGTCTCGTCTAAAAGGTGTCAGAGATCCAGAAGAAAAAAGAAAAATCATTGGAGAAACCTTTATTGAGATTTTTGAAAAGGAGGCGCAAAAATTTGAAAATGTGAAATATCTTGCTCAAGGAACTCTCTATCCTGATGTAATAGAAAGTACATCCTTTAGAGGACCCTCTGTCACTATTAAAACCCATCATAATGTAGGTGCACTTCCAGAAAAAATGAATCTTAAACTAATTGAACCTCTAAAAGAACTTTTTAAAGACGAGGTTAGAAAAATTGCAGAACTTTTGGGACTTCCCAAACATATAGTATGGAGACAACCTTTTCCTGGTCCTGGATTAGCTGTAAGAATAATTGGAGAAGTGGATGAAGAGAAGCTTAATATTTTAAGAGAAGCTGATGCAATTGTAACAGAGGAAATGCTTAAATTAGGATGGTATTATAAAGTCTGGCAAAGTTTTGCTGTACTTATTCCTATAAAAACAGTTGGTGTGATGGGGGATGTAAGAACATATGAATATGTAATAGCTATAAGATGTGTTGAAAGTCAGGATGGTATGACTGCAGATTGGGTAAAACTACCCTATGAAATTTTGGAAAGATTATCAAACAAAATAATTAATGAAGTAAAAGGGGTAAACAGGGTAGTTTACGACATATCTTCAAAACCTCCTGCAACCATTGAATGGGAATAAATCTTTATAGAAAACTTTTTCATATATCTTCAGGATTAATTATATATGGCTTAAGCCAATTTTTTTCCTATTTAAAATTAGGTTTGATTTTAATATTTTTATGGCTTGGACTATCTCTTTTTGAATTTTTACGCTTGTTTTTTTATAAATATCTTCCTCTAAAATTTTTATGGTTACCTCTTCTTAAGGAGGAAGAATATAAAAGAATAAGTGATGCCTGGTATTTTTTGGCTGGGGTTCTCTTTAGTTGGTTTGTTCTTGATTTAAGTCACTTTCAAATTATTCTTTTAATTTTAACCTTTGCTGATCCTTTTGCCTCTTTTATTGGATATTATTTTGGCAAGATCAAATTCAAAAATAATAAAACTTTAGAAGGAAGTTTAGCCTTTTTCATTATTTCCCTTTTAATTATCTATTTTCACACTAAGACCTTATTCTTTTCTCTTTATTTATATTGCATAGTTTTATCTTTGGTTGAAATTCTTACTAAAAAAGATAATTTTTGGATACCTTTTATAGGGAGTTTATATTTTAAAATTGTAGTGATAAAATAATATTATGTTTCAATTATGGCAATCTTTAGAAGATTCATTTTTTTTTATGTAAAACAATTCTTTATGTTCCAGATAAACCAGGATCTCTTGCTAAATTAGCTAATCTTTTTGGAAAAAAAGGAATAAACATAACTTATTTTTATTATAATCGTTCAGAACATCCTAATAAAGTAATAATAGAAGCGAAACACAAAGAATTAAATCCTTTTAAAATTCTTTTAGAAGAATTGACAAAAGAAAATTTTTTAGAAGAAAAATACCAAGAGGATTTACAAATAACTAATCTAAATAATGTTCTTAAAATATCAGTTTATCTTGAAAATAAACCAGGAACTTTAGCTGAATTTGCTAAGCTACTTAAGAAACACGAAGCCAATGTAATTTATATGATATATAATGAAGTGATCTCTGAAAACAGATGTGAAATAGCCTTTTATGTTAAAAAGCCTGAACAAATAAACTCCCTTGCTCATGAAATGAATATACTTGGATACTATTACAATTTTGAATATTCTGGGGCAGATGAAGAAAAAACTAATAAAATAATAGGTTTAAATCTTTTAGAAAGATTTTTCTTGAATCTCAAAAAGATAATAGGGGAAGAAGAAATCGAAAAGGTAAAAGAAATTGTAATGACTTCAAAAAAACTTTCAGAAACATTAGTAAACTTTAATAGAGAATCGGGAAAAAATTTAGAAACAGGCCAAATTTTTAATAAAATTTTAGTCTTTGCTATTTCTTCTCTTTCAAAAACTAAAAATAACTTTAGTTATAAGCGACTTCCTACACTTCCTATAGGTGATGTATTGCTTCACTCCTTTCGACCACCTACAGGAGGAACTATATACATTTTAGAAGGAAAAACAGAAACAATAATGATAGATGGAACCTACGGAATTTATTATGAAGATGTTAAAAGAATGCTTTTGGAAAATCATATTGATCCTTCAAAAATCAAGAAAATTTACATAACCCATGTAGATGCCGATCATGTTGGATTAAGTGGATATTTTGAAGAAGAATACAAAACTGAAGTATATCTACATCCTTCTTCAAAGGGTATTATAGAAAATGAAAATAGAGCTTATGGAACAGATACTCCTCTTTTTCAATTGAATCATTATTTTACTATTCTTGTTAATTATTTTACCAAACCTAAATTCCCTAAAATTGGAAAATTTTTTGATACAAAACCTAAGGAATTTTTTGAGGCCTTTCCTGTAATAGATTATTTTAAATTGGATGGAACAGAATTTAAGGTACTAGAAAGTTTAGGAGGTCATATCCCTGGGCAAGTCTTTTTCTTATCTGAAGAGTTAGGTTTATTTTTTACTGGAGACTATTTACTTTACATACCAAGTTTAGGTAAGGAAGAAAAAAGTTTTTTAAATATTCCTAAATTATTAATGACAAGCACAAATATAAATTCTAAAATATTTAGAGAGGAGTTAGAACAACTTAAAAATCTTGCTAAAAAAATAGATTCTCAATTAGCAAAAAAGGGGAAGGGACTTTTAATTTTACCTGGACATGGAGATTATTATCCTATCCGTTTAATTTCTTAATTTCTTTATCATTTGACAAAATCTTTTTTAGAGTTATCTTTTACAAATTTAAAAGAGGATTAATATAATGGCTGATCTAAAAAATTGGGGAATTTACTTAGAAGAAATTCCTCCAGAAGGTATTAAAGTAGAATTTGAAAAGATCTCCCATTTGGGAGATGATCTTATCATAAAAGAACCCTTCTCTGGCTATTTTAAATTGAAAAAATTAGGAATTGAGGTAAAATTAGAGGGTTTTTTAAAAGGTGTGGTGATTCTTGAATGTGATAGGTGTTTAACCTCTTATGAATTTCCTATTGAGCATACTTTTAAAATAGATATTTTACCCCTTGCTTCTCTTAATATAGAAGAGGAAAAGGAACTTTCAGAGGAGGAAATGGAAGTTAGTTTTTATGAAAATTCTTGGATCTCTTTTTATGATTTATTAAAAGAGGAGATCTTTTTAAGTTTACCATATAAAAAGCTTTGTAGACCAGATTGTAAAGGTCTTTGTCCAATTTGCGGAACAAATTTAAATGAAAATTTATGTAAATGTAAGGTTTATAGAAAGGAGAGCCCTTTTGCTGTTTTAAGAGAGCTTTTTTCTGATAAAAAATTTTAAAGGAGGTTGTTTCCCATGGCGGTCCCAAAGAGAAAAACTTCTAGATCAAAAAGAGGAAAAAGAAGAGCCCATCAACATTTAATAGTTTCTTCTCTTTCTTTATGTCCAAAATGTAAATCTCCTAAATTGCCTCATAGAATTTGCCCTAATTGTGGATATTACAAAGGGAAAGCCTTTATAGAGAAAGAAGAGATCTAATCTTTCCTAAAGTAAAAAAAAATGTATAAGGTTGTATTGGATGTGATGGGGGGTGATTTAGCTCCCCTCTCTACTTTAAAGGGAGCTCAACTAGCTCTTCAAAAATTTCCAGATCTTCATCTTTGTCTTGTAGGAAAAAAATCGGTCTTAAAAGACTTTGAAGGTTTAAAAAGAGTATCTCTATATTATACTGAAGAAGTTGTTGGGATGGAGGAGAGTCCAAAGGATGTTTTAAAGAAAAAAAAAGATGCCTCAATTTTCAAAGGTCTTGAAATACTTAAGAGTGGAGAAGCTCAGGCTTTTGTTTCAGCTGGAAATTCTGGAGCAGTAGTTGCAGGTGCAATATTTATTCTTGGAAGACTTGAAGGGGTAAGACGTCCTGCCATAGCTACATTAATTCCCTCTCTAAAAGATCCCTTTGTTCTCATTGATGCAGGTGCAAATGTAGATTCTAAACCCTTTGATTTGTTTCAGTTTGGTGTCATGGGAAGTATATTTATTGAAAAGATTTGGAAAAGAAAAAATCCTAAAATCGCTTTACTTTCTATAGGAGAAGAAAGCGGTAAGGGGAATATCTTAGTAAAAAAGGCTCATCAACTTTTTATTAATTCCGATCTTAACTATTTAGGTAACATAGAAAGCAAAGATATTTTCCGAGGCGAAATAGATGTTGTTGTATGTGATGGATTTATTGGAAATATATGTCTCAAACTTTCTGAAGGTTTAGCTGAAGTAATTTTGGAGATGCTTAAAAATGAAGTTAAGAATTCTTTTCTTTATCTTTTGGGAATGAGACTTGCTGAGGGAGCTATTAAAAATTTTAAAAAGAAAGCCGACTGGAGAGAGCACGGAGGTGCCCCTCTTTTGGGGGTAAAGGGAAATGTAATAATAGCTCACGGAAGATCAGATGCTATTGCTATTGCTAATGCTATTAAAGTTGCCGTTAATTTTATAAAATTTAATCTGGTTGAAGAACTTGAAAAAGCTATTATAGAAACTTTAAAAGTAGAGGAAGAACCTTGAAATTGAACTCTATAAGATCAGCCATACTTGGAATAGGAATGGCTGTTCCTTCTAAAATCCTTACTAATTTTGATTTGGAAAAAATGGTTGAAACATCTGATGAATGGATAATAGAAAGAACAGGAATTAAAGAAAGAAGAATTTTAGAAGATGGGGAAAATATAAGTAAATATGCAATAGAAGCAAGCCTCGAAGCCCTTGAAAAAGCAAAAGTTTCTCCAAAAGAAATAAACCTTATTATATGTGCAACCCTTACCCCAGACTATTTAATACCCTCTTTATCTGTATTGGTTCAGAATGGAATTAAGGCTATAAATGCAGGAGCCTTTGATCTTTCTGCTACCTGTTCAGGTTTTATATATGCTTTGGCAATGGCAGATCAGTTTATAAAAAATAATCCTAACTGGAAGATTCTTATTGTGGGAGCTGAGGCTCTTTCCCGTAAAACAAACTGGAAAGACAGAACTACATGCATTCTTTTTGGGGATGGAGCAGGTGCAGTAGTAATGGGTAAAAGTTCAGAACCCGAAAAAAGAGGTATTATAGATTTTATTCTTGGTGCTGACGGATCTCAATGGCAATTACTTACTTTAAAAGGTGGAGGCTCCTGTTACCCTCCTTTCGATAAAAGACTTCCTGAAGATGAATATTATATAAAAATGCAAGGAAGAGAAGTTTTTAAAGCGGCAACAAAGATGGTGGAAAAAACTTCTCTTGAACTTTTAAAAAGAAATAACTTAACCACCAAAGATATAAAACTTCTTGTTCCTCATCAAGCCAATTTAAGAATTATAGAATATTTAAGAGAAAGACTAAATCTTCCTAAGGATAAGGTCTATGTAAATATACACAAATATGGAAATACCTCAGCTGCAAGCATTCCCTTAGCTTTATATGAAGCAGAAAAAGATGGAAAACTTAAAGCAGGAGATCTTATTTTACTTGTAGCTTTTGGAGGAGGGTTTACCTTTGGAGGTGCCCTCCTCCACTGGTAACTAAATATTATCTTTTGAGATTGATCAATTCTTCAAGCATACTATCTGAAACCGTAATAATTCTTGCATCTGCCTGGAATCCTCTTTGGAAGATAATCATCTTAACAAATTGTTCCCCAAGATCAACATTTGATTGTTCAATAGAATTAGGGGCAATTGTTCCAAGTCCGTTAGTCCCCGGTTTCCCAGTAACAGGAGGTCCTGAATGGGTAGTTTCTTTAAAAAGATTGCCTCCTACTTTTTGAAGCCTTTCTGGTGCATTAAAATTAGCAAGGGCTACCATCCATAGAGGAATTACCCTTCCATTAGAATAATATCCAGTTATTCTTCCCTCATTATCAGCAGCAATACTTTCTAAAGTTCCTGGTCCGTATCCATTTTGGTCATAAAATAAGGTAGCAAAAGGTGCTGAGTACTGGGTTGTCCTTACTGTTTCAGAACGCCAAGAAGTTCCATCATAATAATATCCAAAATTAAGCTCAATAGGCTGTAAATTTAAAGTTGCTGCAGGATCTTCATTGCCATTTGGAGCAACCTTTATTCCCAAAAAGTCTGCTATAAATATAGGATAACTATTAGCTCCAAGTGCACCTATGGTGGTAGAAAAATAGGTGCTATTTGCAAAATCATCATTAGGAGGTACTTGTGGAATCCCGCTATCATTAACTATTCTTACTAATTGATATTGATTATTTGTAGCATACCATCCATATCTATAAACATTTAAAAAGTTTTTCACATTTCCCTGAGTATCAAATTCAAGCATTCCATACATTAAAACACCCTTTTTTTCGCTTAAATCTGTTCCATCTGCATTTTTTCTTAAATCCTCATTAGGATTACAGGTAACCAAAAATTCATATACAGGCGTAGTTCCATTAGTGGTAACTAAATTAGCTGCTTTATAATAAACAGTGATTTCATGAGGTGTTCCCAAGGAGTCGTAAATATAAAGAGATGTTCTATAGTCATAATCTGTTGTTGCAAGAGGGGTAGCTAAAGTAGCATCCCATTTCCCCCATAGAGTCACTTTATTGGTATCTGTAATGTAATTATCACCAAAAGTAACAGGTGGAGAAGTTCCTGTAGTATTTATGGTTACATTTCTTTCAACCTCTGCATTCAAATTGGTAATCACATCAACCAAACTCGTTTTTACAGGGGGAGAGCTTCTATCGATTCTTATATCAGTTATAGCACCAGTTATATCTCCTGTAGCTTCATCAATTCTCCATCCCTGCACTCTAAGTCCTGCAGCATTAACCAGATAACCTTCTTTATCAATCATAAACTGCCCATCTCTGGTATAAAAAACTCTTCCTGTTGTTCTTGGATCAGCCACAATAAAAAAACCATTTCCAGCTATAGCAAGATCTGTAGGATTGGCTGTAGATTCAAAGGAACCCTGAGTAAAGATTGGATATAGTGCCTGTAAAGTGGCACCTCTTCCGAGCTGTCCAGAACCAGATGCAGTATTAATACTTTGAGCCATTATATCACTAAAGGAAACCCTTGATCCTTTAAAAGCAGTGGTATTAAGATTAGCTACATTATCTCCTACCACACTCATTCCATGCCCAAGGGATCTTAAACCACTTGTTCCTGTAAATAAGGCATCTGTTAAACCCATATCTTTTCACCCCCTTATTTTTATCGGTTATTTTATGTTTTATTTAAAAAATATTCCAAAGTTTGATCTGCGGTAACTATTCCCCTTATATTGCTCTGGAAGGCTCTCTGTAAAACAATTAAATTTATCATTTCCATAGCCAAATCCACATTTGATCCCTCTAAAGCTCCTGAAATAATCCTTCCTCTCTCATAAATCCCTGGAGCAAATATAAAAGGCGTCACCCCTCCTTTAGCTAAAAATAAATTTGATCCTATTTTCATAAGAGAATCTTCGTAACCTGTAAAATCAGCAAGAAAAATTTTAGCAACATCAATATTTTGCCCATTAGTGTACCAAGCTTTTATTAAGCCTTCTTCAGTAATAACTTCTATTTTATCAAATATTCCCTGAGCATATCCATCTTGATTATAATAAAGCTGAACAAAGGGATTAGCCAAGAGCTTACTTGCATAGGAAGTCCTCGTTATGCTACCATCAGGTTGAACCTGAAATCCAAGATCTAAAGTTATGGTCTGAGTATTTCCCTGAATATTTAAGTTAAACTGAGGTTTCCCAAGAGCTGTTAAATCCATAGGTTGTTGGGTTGCAGGATCAAAGGAAGAGGGATTAGTAATTTCCCAAAATCTTGCATCTGTAATATCTCCACTTGCTCCAAAAGTTAAAATTCCATAAAGAAAAGCCCCTTTATAAAAACCTTCTCCTCTTCCATCAAGGGTAGGATCATCAAGGGCAACCAAGATTTCATACTCATTTGGATTGACAGTTCTATCTGCATAAAGCTGAAGAACTCTCTTTTCTCCTAAATTATCATAAATGGGTAGACTCCAAACAAAATCATATTTACCATTTTCTAAAGGCGTCTCTCTGGTTGCATTATAATTTCTAAAGAGAGGATCATCGGTTTCTTCTATAGGTTTTCTACTATCAAATATTACTTGAAGATTTATTTGGCTTGTTCCTTTTGGTGGCATTAATTTAGGAATAAGATAAGGTTTTAAGGATCCTAAATCAGCAGTTTTTGCTGTGGGATCAGCCCCTAAAAGATATAATCCCAAACTATTCTGCAAGGCAAAATGGTTTTCATCTACTTCATTCACAAAAAACTGCCCGTCTCTGGTATAAAAGATGCCTCCCTCTTTATCTGAAACTATGAAAAACCCCTTTCCAGAAATAGCTAAATCTGTAGGAACATCTGTGGTATTAATACTTCCCTGAGTAAATAAAGTTCTTATATCTTTTATCTTACTTCCCAATCCCTTTTCTTTCACAAATACCTCATTTGTTGCTATTACTGATTCGTTTGCAAATTCATACCTACTTCCTTTAAATCCTGTAGTATTAAGATTGGCAATGTTATCAGCTGTTACCCTCATACCTATAGTAGCTGTACAAACACCACTATAACAAGTATAAATTGTTCCAAATATTCCCATTTTTACTCACCTCTTAATTCTTTTATATCTTTTGGATCTATAGTGTAATTTTCATTAATAATTATCTGAGTATTGTCTCCAAGTTTGGCTCCTGTTACTTTTGCTATCATGGTTGGAGTTATAGTTTTAGTAGTATTTTCATAGGGGATGATTATAGAAAAGATATAATTTCCATCAGAAACTTTATTCCCCTTTAAGTCTGTAGCATCCCAATCAATTTTGTAAGTTCCTGATTTAAGTCCATTTAATTGTATTCTATCAATTAAATTTCCGTTACTGTCTTTAATTACAATTTCTAAATAATTAGTAGGTTTATCAAGTATAAATTCTCCTCCCAAAAACTCTCCATTCTCCACTCTTCCAACATTTGTTTCAACCTTAACCTTTTTACCTATAAGATTAGAAACATAAGCCAGATCTAAAGACTTAGCCATATTTACTAAAGTATTAAGAGTTTCATTAATTTTAAAGAGTTGATCTACCTGATTAAATAAAGCAAGCTGAATTGCCATTTCATTATTTTCTATAGGATTCATGGGATCCTGGTATTGAAGTTGAGTAATAAAAAGTTGAATAAAATCTTGCATATCTAAAACTTTTTTTGGAGCTCTTTGAGTATTAGAATTAGGAGAAGTGCTTATATTATTAATGTGGGATACCATTTCCTTAACCCCTCTTTAAACAACATAGTAATATTTACCATTTCTATTATAAAAAGGCATCAAAATCTCGCTTATTAAGCTCTCTTGGTCCATCCTTTCTGTCTTTTCAATTACTCGAGAATAGTCCCTATTTTCCCTACCAAAATCTCTTGCTAAAGTTCTACCCTCAAAACTGGAACCTAAGAACATTTGAAATTCCTTTAAATTTAACCCTGATTCCTTAAAGGTTGTTTTAATATAGTGTAAATTTTGTTTTATCTCTTGTAATAATTCAGGCTTTTCAATTCTAACAATTATTTCTACATTTTTATTTTTTACTTTTATTTCTAATTCAAGAAAGCCCATCTCAGGTGGCTCAAGCTTTATAAAAGCTCTTTTTTCACCATCTGGTTGCATTTCCAAGCTCATTTCTTTTATAATTTTTAAAAAGTCATCTGGAAATTTATGAAAATCCATAGTTTTTATATCCTCTGATTTAACCGTATTTTCTATTTTAAAATCACTTTTTATTGAGGTAATATCAAAAATTTTCTGAAAATCATTAGCTTCTATTTTAAATTTCTTATCTAAGGAATCATAGAATTTGAGGTTCTCCTTCAATATTTCTACTTTTTTCACCATTAAATCATCACCTCTACCAAATTGCTCCATTGGTTCATCTTGATTAGGATATTTTTTGTTTAGAGAGAAAACAAAAGAATTGTCATTAAAATTTTTAGAATTATTTACCCAATCTTTAAATAATAAATTTTGATTTTCCTCATTTTTTTGTTTATCATTATTTTGATTATTATTTTGAAAAACATCTAAGTAAGATTGAATGGCCTCTTTATTAAGTTGGATAATTTCATCACTATTTTGTGGATTGATAAAAGTACTGCTCTTTATTTCATTAATATTAGAATTTTCCATCTGACTTAAAAGTTCATCAGTGCTTATCCATTTTATATCTTGGTTAACTAAAAATTCTTTCTTATCCTGAAAAATTTGAGAATTATTTGAAACATTTTCAGACTTTAAAAAATTTAAAACACGAGAAAATTTTTCTTTTAGTTCAGTTATATTATTTATAGCGGAATCGGAAAAAACTTTTTCAATAATTTGATTTAGTTGAGAAAAGTTTATCTTATTATTTATTGTTAAGGAAATTATTTCCTTAATGAAAGAAAGTTTTTCCTCATCAAGTTCAAAGCTTTTAACTTTATTTTGCTCATTTAATGTCAAATTTAGAGATTTGAGAGTTGAAGTTTCATTGGACAAATTAAGCTTTGAACTTTTGGAATCGATTGAATCTTTTCCATCAAGAGATTTTAATTCATTATTACTAAATATTTGCAACCAAAATAGCTTTATTAAATCTAATTCTTCATTTTCATCAGATTTTTCTATCAAATCTTGGCTCCCTTTAATATTTTTATTGTTATTGAAAAATTCTAGAAGGGAAAATCCTCTTGAGAAATTTTTATTTTCTATATTTTCTGAAAAATTTTCCTCTATTAGATTTAAAAAAATAAATAAAAATAAATCTGAAATATTTTCTTTATCTTGGCTACAGAAGTTATTCAAACCCTGAATATTTAAATTTAACGAATTATTTAAAATTTTAATCACTTCTATCTCCTTGGCACTTTTAATTTTTATTTAAAATTATTTAAACAAAAACTGTGCCAAAAATAAAAGAAAATTTTTTCAGAATTTTCTAAGGGTTTTTAATAGAAGTTAAAGAAATTTTTTCCTAATTAAGGCACCAAAAGGGAAATATTTTCAGATCTATTAAATTAATAAGTATAAAACAAGGAGGTAAGGTAAAAATACATGGTTTTATAAATAATATCTGTCCAAGGTTTAGGATAAATACCTATAATAATCACTAAAAAAACAGTTATACATACCGGGATCAAAAAGGTAAAATCATATTTAAACTTAAACTCAAATTCCTGTTTATCCATGTATATAACCTTTAAAACTCTTAGATAAGGATAAGCACCTATTACAGCAAATAAAATAGCAAGGAGAGCTACCCATACATATTTGCTTTTGATCAAACTCATGAAAACATAAAATTTAGCTATAAATCCTGCGGTAGGAGGAATACCTGCCAAAGAAAACATCAAAATTAGAAGTAAAAAACATACAAAGGGTGTTTTCTCACAGAGAGAAGCCATACTTGGAATATGGAGGAGTTCCTTTTTAAAATTTGCTAAGAATACTAAAATACTAAATGTTCCTATAACTGTAATTAAGTAAACTAACATATAAAATATTACAAAGCTATAGCCTAAATAATCAGCACTAATAAGTCCTAATCCAGCATAACCTGCATGGGCAATAGAGGAATAAGCTAACATTCTTATAATATTGTCCTGTTTAATTGCCATTATATTTCCTATTAATATACTTGCTAAAATTATAGGAATAAGAACTTCTCCTATTTCTATTCTTAAAGAATTAAATCCTATCAAAATTATCTTAATTAAGGTTGCTATAACAGCAAATTTAACAATTCCTGCTATAAAGGAGGTTATAGGAACTGGCGCACTTTCATAAGCATCAGGAGCCCACATATGAAAGGGAACTAAAGAAAGTTTTATGGAAAATCCTATAAGAATAAATATAAATCCAATCAAAAGCTCCCTTAGATATAAATTATTCTCTAAAACTTTAGAAATTTCCTGAAGGATAAAGGTTCCAGTAAAATAATATATTATTCCCAAACCTATAAGAATAAAAACTGAACCAAGGCTTCCTACAATAAAATATTTTAAAGCACCCTCTAAGGAGGGTCTATTATAAGCATAATTTAAAGCAATAAGAAAATAAACAGGAAAGCTCATTAATTCCATTGCTAAATATATAGTAACAAGATCCATTCCAGAAAGCATTAAAAAGGCGCCTACAATGGAAAAAAGAAGAAAACCATAATACTCTCCAGAGTTTAAATTGATATAATACTGAAGGTAATTATAGGAAATGAGTGAGATGAGTATGGCTCCACATACCAAAAAGAGTTTTAAAGTTGAAGAATAAAAATCAGCTTTATAAGCATAGGTAAATTCTCCAAAGGGGACAAATAAAATTAAATAACAAGCTAAAATAAGAGTTATAAGAGTAATATAAAAAGCATAGTTTTTGTTCTTAATAAATTTATCTATAAGAAATATGAAAGAGGAAATAAGAATAAAAATTATTTCTGTTAATATTACAAAAAAGTTTAAAGTAATTCCCATAGAGCCCTCCAAATTACTTCAAATTCATCAGTAAATTCTGAACCGAGGTAGTCATAAAGTTTAAAAATAAATTGGGATACAAACCAATCCAAAATACTAATATGGTTGGTAAAATAAGAGCTGTTAATTCATTTATCTTTAGAGGTGGCATTTTGGCTATATTAGGATTGAGTTCTTGGAAAAATACCCTCTGATATAACCATAACATATAGGCTGCACCTATAATTACTCCTGTAGCTCCGAAAACAACCATTGTTTTATTGGAAAGGAATGTTCCTAATAATATAAGAAATTCTCCTATAAATCCATTCGTTCCAGGAAGTCCTATGGAAGCTAAGGTAAATACCATAAAAAGGGCAGCATATACAGGCATGGAGGTAGCAAGTCCCCCATAATAACTTATAGATCTACTATGGGTCCTATCATAAACTATTCCCACACACATAAAGAGTGCACCAGTTACAATACCATGATTTATCATCTGTAGAATTGCGCCTTTCATAGCTATTGGGTTAAAAGAAAAAATACCTAAGGTAACAAATCCCATATGGCTTACTGAACTGTAAGCAATAAGTCTTTTTAAATCGTCTTCAACTAAACAAACAAGTCCTGCATAAATAATGGCAATAACTGAAAGAACTAAGAATAGCTTAGAAAAATAAAGAGCTGCCTGTGGGAACATAGGTAAGGCAAATCTTATAAATCCATAACCTCCTAATTTAATTAAGATTCCTGCTAAAATAACAGAACCTGCAGTTGGAGCCTCTGTATGAGCATCAGGAAGCCATGTATGAACTGGCCACATAGGAACTTTTATAGCAAAAGCAATGGCAAAACCTAAGAAAAGAAGACTTTCTACCAAAAAGGGATATTTTTGATTAATAAGGATCGTATAATCAAAAGTTCCAAATTTAATGTAAAGATATATTATTCCAATTAACATGAAAACCGAACCAAAGAAGGTATAGAGAAAGAACTTTATAGCTGAATATATTCTTCTTGGTCCACCCCATATTCCGATAATTAAATACATGGGAATTAAAATGGCTTCCCAAAAGAGATAAAATATAACTAAATCAAGGGCACAAAAGGTCCCAACCATTGCAATATTAGTAAAAAGTAAAGCTAAATAAAATTCCTTTACCAATTCTTTAATTGAATCCCAGGAAATTAGTATACAAAGAAGTGTAGTTAAAGTTGAGAGGGGAATAAAAAGTATACTAACTCCATCAACACCTAAAAAATAATAGGAATTGATAAACTCTATCCAACGTTTTTTCTCTACAAACTGGAAACCCACTTTAGAAAAATCAAAATTTACAAGCAAATAAATGGATAAAATGCTATCAATAATTATGGTAATTAAAGATACCCATTTTATAAAGGATTCGTGTTTTTTGTCAGTAAAAAGTATAATCAATATTCCGATAAGAGGAAACCATATAATCCAAGAAAGTAAATTATTCAATAATAAAGATTCCATAGTACTCCCCCATTAAACCTATTTCAGATATAAATAAACCAATAAATATACCAATATACCAATTAAAATAAAAGTTGAATAATGATTTACAATTCCGGTGTGTAAAATTCTTAAACCTGTTCCGGTTATATTAACAAGTCTTGCACTACCATTGACTATACCTTCTATAATAGTATTATCTGTAATTGCTACTACAACTTTCCTTGAAATCCATATTGTTGGTCTAACAATAATATAATGATACAATTCATCAAAATACCATTTTCTATAAAGAAAAGTATAAAGTGCTCGAACATTTTTTGAGAGAAGTGTTTCAAGTTCTGGTTTTTTAATATATATTAACCAGGCTAAAAAGATCCCAAAAAGACCAGCTAAAACTGAAAGAAACATAAGCAAATATTCAGCAGAATGGGAAACTTCATGAATAATTCTTGGATGTCCAAGTACAGGGACTAAAAACTTTTCTATATGATTCTTTCCTCCTAAAACTTCAGGAATTCCTATCCAACCTGCAACTATAGAACCTATAGCAAGAAAAATGAGTGGAATAGTCATAACTCTTGGAGATTCATGAGGTTCTCCATGTACATATTCCCAACCCTTAAACTCACCAAAAAAGGCTCTAAAGATAATTCTGAAAGAATAAAATGCAGTCATAGAGGCTACTATTAATCCTAAAAGCCATATAAATTTACCCCAAGGATATTTAGAGAAAAAGGCTTGTGCTAAAATTTCATCTTTACTGAAAAATCCTGCAAATCCTGGGATACCAGAAATAGATAAGCTTGCTATCAGAAGGGTCCAAAATGTTATAGGCATATATTTTTTTAATCCACCCATTATTCTTATATCATTTGGATCAGGTGCATGATGTAATAAATGAATAATACTTCCTGCTCCTAAAAATAGAAGTGCTTTAAAATAGGCGTGAGTGAGAAGATGAAACATTCCAGCAATAAATGCTCCTACTCCACAGGCCATAAACATATAACCAAGCTGAGAAAGGGTAGAATAAGCAATAACTCTTTTTATATCAAACTGAGTTGGTGCAATAGATGCAGACATAAAACAGGTAATTGCTCCTATAAAAGCTACTATAAACATCATAGCATCTGATAATTCAAAGAGGGGATGAAGTCTACATACCATAAAAACTCCAGCTGTAACCATGGTAGCAGCATGAATTAAAGCTGAAACGGGAGTTGGACCTTCCATAGCATCCGGAAGCCATACATGAAGCGGAAATTGGGCACTCTTACCCATTGCTCCACAGAATAAAAGAAAGGCGATTAAAAAGGGAACATGTACTTCATATCCAAGCACTTCTATATACTTGTCAGCAATCTCAGGAAGTTTAGAAAAAATTTCATTATAATATAAAGTTCCTAAGAAATAAAAGGCAGAAAAAATACCAAGGGCAAAACCAAAATCACCTATTCTGTTAACTATAAATGCTTTTTTTGCTGCATCAGAAGCACTACCTTTTTGATACCAAAAACCAATTAAAAAATAGGAACAAAGACCAACCCCTTCCCATCCTAAGTAAAGCTGAGCTAAATTGTTAGAAAGTACAAGCATTAACATAAAAAAGACAAATAAAGAAATATAAGCAAAAAATCTATAATAACCTGGGTCTCCTCCCATATAACCTACAGAATAAACATGGATAAGGAAGGATACACAAGTTACCATAGTGATCATAGCAGCAGAAAGGGGATCTACAAGAAAACCTAATCCTACCTTTAAATTATAGGCAAACATCCAAGTATAAATATCAAAATGGTATATTTTCCCATTTATAACTTCTATTAAAACTTTAATAGAAAGTAAAAAGCTAAAAAATAGAGCAATTATCGGTAAAAGATGGGCTTTATCCCTAAAATATTTTTTACCAAAGATAAGAGTTATTATACTTGCTAATAAAGGTAAAAAGGGTATCAGGAATACATAAATATCAAAATTAGTAATTAACTCAAATTGCTTTTCCACCATATCTTACCCCTTAAAATTTGTAATCTCATCTGAATAAACTGTTCTAAGCCTCTTATAAATTAAGACAACCAAACTTAATCCTATTGCAGCTTCCGCAGCAGCCATAGCTATTATAAAAAATACTATAATATATCCACTTATATCCTTAGTAAAATGAGAAATAGCAGCAAATAAAACAATAAGCCCATTAAGCATTATTTCTATAGAAATAAGGATAACAATTAGATTTCTCCTTGAAAGAAAACCAAAAAGTCCTATCAAAAAAAGAATTATAGACAAAATTATATATTGTTCTAAACTTGGCATTTTTCCTCCCTATTCCACGGTTTTTACTTTTCTTATCAAAAATACTGCTCCAAGTATAGCAACAAGTAAAATCACACCTATTATCTCAAACTGTAAAAGATAATTCCTAAAAAGATAGTTTGCTATCCACCATACATTGCTTTTTTCTTCTATACTGAAAGGCAAATAGGCTCTAAAAGAAGGTTTTAAGGAAATTAAAATAAAAAGATTTTTTATTAAAAAGGCTCCAAAAAGTAAGAAAACTATAGCTATTAAACTAACAAGTCTTATAAAAACATTTCTTCTGGTTTCTTTTCTTAAATTTATTAAATAGACTACAAATAAGAAAAGGACTAAAATAGCACCTGCATATACTATTATTTGGACTACAGTTAAAAATTCAGCACCAAGAGTTAAAAGTAAAAAAGCTTGATGAACTATCATTACTAATACCAATAAAACTGTATAAACAGGATGTCTTGAAAATATGGCAAAAACACTTGAAAATATCATAACAATAGCTAAATAATAAAAAATAATTAAATCCCAATTCATATTTATACCCCTGTAAATTCGCGTTTTTTTGCAGGTAAAAACTTCTCAGGTATACCCCTTGGTTTCCAGAAGGGATTTAAATAAGGTCTTTTCTGGGTAACTATAAATTCATCCCAGTTTTTAAGAAGTTTTTCCTTATCAAAAAAAAGATCCTCTCTTTTAAAACCTATATATTCATAATATTCTGTAAGAACAATTGCATTAACAGGACAGACCTCTTCGCAATATCCACAATAAACACATCTTAAAGCTTCTATTTCATATTTGACAATTTTTCTTTTCTTTGTTTCCGGATCTGTTTCATATTCTATATTTATACATCTTGAAGGACAAACCTTTACACAACGTAAACAGGCTATGCATAAGGTATCTCCAGTTTTTTCATCTCTTACCAATGCATGACGTCCTCTAAATCCAGGAGCAGGAATTGGTCTAACTTTATCATAATATTGAATGGTGACAGGTCTTGCAAATAACATCTTTCTTAAAGTTAAAGCAAGTCCTTTTAAGATCTCAATAAGTAAAGCCTTTTCCAATATCCTCATTATTCCACCCTCTTAAAATATTAGTTTCAAAAAGGCTGTTAAAAATAAATTAATAATCCCAACAGGAATTAATACTTTCCAACCAAGTCCCATAAGTTGGTCATAACGATAACGAGGTAAAGTTGCTCTTACCCAAATATAAACAAAAAGAAGGAAATATAATTTTATTAGAAACCAAAAAAAGGGAACATAAGGAACTTTAAAAGGTCCTACCCATCCGCCCAAAAAGCAGGTAACAGCAAGTGCGCTCATTACAACCATACCAAAATATTCAGCAAGATAAAATATAGCAAATCTCATAGCACTATATTCTACAAAGTATCCAGCCACAAGTTCAGTTTCAGCCTCTGGCAAATCAAAGGGAACTCTATTACATTCTGCAATTGCCGAGATTATAAATACATAAAAGGCTATAATCTGAGGAATAAGATATATTTTATAAGGTGAATTAATCTGAGCATTAACAATATCTACCAAATTAAGACTTCCTGCCATAAGAACTACACTAAGTAAAGCAAGACTCATAGCAATCTCATAGCTTATAACCTGAGCACTTGCTCTCAAACCTCCTAAAAAGGCATACCTTGAATTGGATGCCCATCCTGAAAGAATAACTCCATAAGCACTAAGAGAACTTAAGGCTAAAATAAATAAAATCCCCACATTTATATTGCTCAAAACAAATTTTTCCCAAAGGGGTATTAAAGCAACTCCTGTTCCTGCACAAACAAGAGAAATAAAAGGAGCTATATAAAATATGGGTTTATCAACTCCATAAGGAATAAGGTCTTCTTTAGTTAAAAGTTTTAACATATCTGCAATAGGTTGAAGTAATCCTCTTGGACCAACTCTATTAGGACCAAGTCTCTGCTGCATGCGGGCTATAATCTTTCTTTCTGCGTAGGTTAAATAGGCTACATGAAGTAAGGCTATCACTAATAAAATAACTGCAGCAATTATTATGGATATTAATCTATCTATTACCTCTCCCATTTTTCCTCCCTATCTATCAGAATCACCCAAAACTATATCCAAGGTTCCAATTATAGCTATAAGGTCTGCAATTAGGTGATTTTTAGCCATAAAGGGTATAGCTGAAATGTGAACAAAGGATGGCGTTCTAACTCTTAATCTCCAAGGTTTTCCTGAACCATCGCTTACTACATAAACTGCCAATTCTCCTTTTGGTGATTCTATAGAAGCAAAGGCTTCTCCTGGAGGAACTACAGGAACTTCTTCTCCTTTAAAAATAACACCTTTTTTAGGTACAGGCTTTGGTTCAGGTTTTCTAACTTTTTCTGGTATTAAAAGATCTGGAGCATTTTCTGCAAGAACTGGTTCTCCCTCAGTTTCAGAAAGCTTATCTAAACATTGTCTTATAATTCTATTTGATTGCCTCAATTCTTCCATTCTAACACGGTATCTATCATAGGTATCTCCGTTTTTACCTGTGGGAACAATAAAATCAACCTCTCCATAAGCATCATAGGGCCTGAATTTTCTAACATCATAGGGAACTCCTGATCCTCTCAACACAGGACCAGTCAATCCAAGATTTATAGCATCCTCAGCAGAAACAACTGCTATTCCTTTTGTCCTTTTAAGCCAAATTCTGTTTACATCGATTAAAGTTTCATAATCATAAATTCTTGGTGGAAACTCTTCAGTAAATTTATAAAGTTCATCTATAATTTCTTGAGTAAAATCCTGTCTTACTCCTCCAATTCTTACATAAGTATGAGTTAATCTTGCACCACAAATCTTTTCATAGATATTTAATAGCCACTCTCTATCTCTAAAACAATATAAAAAGACTGTCATTGCTCCAATATCTAAAGCATGAGTAGCAAGCCAAAGTAGATGATTGCAAATTCTTGCCATCTCACAAACAATTGTTCTTAAAAGTTTTGCTCTTCTTGGAACCTCTAATCCCATAAGTTTTTCAAAAGCTAAAGCAAATGCGGTATTATTAGCAGCTGAAGCTATATAATCCAAACGATCACTCAATACAATAGTCTGATTGTAATTTAAAGTTTCTGCTAATTTCTCAACCCCTCTATGAAGATAACCTATTATAGGTGTACAATTAACAATGGTTTCTCCTTCAAGCTCAAGAAAAAGTCTCAAAACCCCATGAGTAGATGGATGCTGGGGTCCCATATTAAGATAAAAAGGTTCTTCCCATTTTTCCTCATTTACCTGTTTTTTGTTAATTTCTAAATAGGTTGTCATATCTCCTTCCCTTTAACTTTGTTCTTTAATCTTCTCTTTAAGTTCTTTATATGTTTTCCATTCCTGTTCTTCTTCCAAATAAACTGGATAATCTTTTCTCAAAGGATGCCCTTCCCAGTCATCGGGCATAAGAATTCTTTTCAAATTAGGATGCCCCTTAAAACTGATACCGAACATATCATAAACTTCTCTTTCAAACCAGTTTGCTGTTCTAAAAAGAGGCGTAACTGAAAAATGCCAGCAATCTTCCTCTGGAATTCTCACTTTAAGTCTTAAAAGAGTCTTATTATCAAGATTATAAAGGTGATAAACCACTTCAAAACGTTCTTTAAAGTTTTTATATTTATATTCTAAATAATCTACTCCGCAAAGATCAATTAAATATTTAAAACCTTTTTCATCTTTTAAATACTTCATCAAATCAAGAAAACCAGCTCTTTTACAAATTAAAGTAAAATAATCCTTCTCTTGAATCTCTATAATAACTGTAGGAAATTTTTCTTTTAATTCACTTAATAATTCTTCCATGGCTTATCTCCAAAATCCCCATCTTTTAGCTTCTCTTTTTATTTTCTGCTGAAGGTTTAATAACCCAAAAAGAAGAGCTTCTGGTCTTGGTGGACAACCTGGAATATAAATATCTACAGGTAAAAACTCATCTGCTCCCTGAGCTACAGAATAAGTCTTAAAGATACCTCCAGAACAGGCACAGCTTCCCATAGCAATAACATATTTGGGCTCTGGCATTTGATCGTAAACTCTTCTAACAATTGGAGCCATTTTTTTGGTAACTGTTCCTGCAACAATAAGAACATCAGCTTGACGTGGGGTTGCTCTGAAAATTATTCCATATCTATCAAGATCAAAATGGCTTGCTCCTGTTGCCATCATTTCAATTGCACAACAGGCAAGACCAAAGGTTACAGGCCACATTGAACCTGCTCTTGCCCAATTGATAATTTTATCAATAGGACTTATGACTACAGGTGTTCCTGGAACCTGCCTAATACCTGGTGCTATTTCAATAGTATCTTTTTCTATTCCCATTGTAAAGCTCCTTCACTCCAAGCATAAATATAAGCTATTAATAACATTATTACAAATATTCCTATTTCTATAAAACCAAACCAGCTTAAATCCTCAAAAATAACAGCCCATGGATAAAGAAAAATTATTTCTACATCAAATACCAAAAATATAACTGCTATTAGGTAAAACCTTACTCTAAAAGGTATTCTTGCGTCACCTGAGGGATCAAGCCCACATTCATAAGGAATTAACTTTTCAGAATAGGGTCTTCTTGGTCCTAAAAGAATATTAAGGATTACTAAAGCTACACCAAGCACTAAAAGTAATAGTGCAAAAAGAAAAAGGTTAAAATATGATCCCATTTTACTATTCTCCTTCTGCGGATTTTTCTTCTGTTTTTGGTTTTGCTTCTATCTTTTTAACTTCTAAGGCTTTGTTAGGACACACACTTACACAAAAGGGAAGTTCTCCTGCGATAATCCTTTCATAACAAAGATCGCATTTATTAATAGTTCCTGTATTAAAATTGAACTTAGGAACACCCCAAGGACAAGCTTCTACACAATTTTTACACCCTACACAAAGTGCCATATTAAAAGTTACTGCACCATCTTTAATACTAATTGCTCCTACAGGGCAGGCAGCTCCACATTGAGGTTTTTTACAGTGCATACAAGAAAAATAGTAGAATTTATCTCCCACTTTATAAATACTGCAATTACTTAATCCAAAATGATTTTCAGCACAAGCCCTTACACATTCTTCACAACCATCACAGACTTCAGGATTATGTTGAATTTTATAACTCATGGTATCTTCCTAGACTATAAATTTTAGGTTATTATTTTGAATTTTCATTTGACTAAGTAAAAAGTCAAGTTTTAAAAAAGGGATAATATTTAATAATTTTCTTTCCCTTATAAAAATTTATCAATTTTTATTTAAATTTTCTCAATTTTTCTTTACTTTTTTGTTTTAACCAATTTTTTGTTATAAACGTTTCTTGAAAAAATTATGATATCCTCGTTTTCGCTATTTTGAATCATGTAGCAAAGCCCTTCTAAATATAAAAATAAAAGAGCTAAAAAATAGTAAACAATTTCTAAAAAATTTCTTTCTTTTTCTAATTTTTCCTCTATCAAACCCTTAAAGGTAAAAGATAACTTTTCTTCCAAATATTTCTTCAAATTTTCTAAATAAAACTCTATGGATAAAGCTGAAAAATTTTTTAACATTTCTTCTTTAATCTCTTCTTGATTTAAAATTGACAAAATTGCTCTTAAAATTAGGCTTTTTTCTCCTTCTCCTTTAAAATTTTTTATATCAGATTTTTCAGGGAAATCAAAAATTCTGCCTAAGAAAATCTTTTCAAATAAAACTCTTTCTAAGGATAAGGCTTTGTAATAATTGGGTTTTTCTTTTAAACTTTTTTCGAAGGGAATTTCTTTTAAATCTTCAATTTCCTCTTTATTACCGTTGTGAATATTTATATTTAATAATAGACAACTTTTTAGATAAATAGCTTCAGAAAGTTTTATGAGAAATTCTAAAAATATCTCATTAAATTTTACTAAAGGTAAATATCTTTGAAGAGAAAGAACTATTTTAGTAAGATTTAAATCTATGAGCTCAATTCTATTTTTTGAGATTTTACCTTTAAGTTCTTCAAGTTCCTTATAAAATTCTACGGGGGTTTCCAAAGCATACATTTACGAATTTTTTTTACTTAGGAGATGAACCTTTTTAAAACACATATTCATAACTACCTTTATACCTTCTTTTTCCGCAAGATTCTTAGCTTCTTCATTAATTATTCCTTCTTGCATCCATATCACCTTGGGTCTTAATTTTATAGCTTCTTTTACAATGGGTAAAACTTGATCGGATCTTCTAAAAATTATTATAACTTCAGGATAAAAATCGGGTGGTAAATCTGATAAAGAGGTATATACCTTCTTTCCCAAAATTTCTTCTCTTGCAGGATTAACAGGAATAACATTAAATCCCTCTTTAAGAAGATAATCCATAACCATATAACTTGGACGCTCGGGATTATGGCTTGCTCCAACTATTACAATATTTTTGTATTTCTTAGGAATTTTTAATAATTCCTTAGGAATATTTGAATAATCGGGAATCGGACAAGTTTCCTTTTTCATTTTATTCTTTCTCTACTTTTACATTACAGATTTTAAAAAACTTTTCTGGGTCAAGGGAAGCACCACCTACAAGTGCTCCGTCTATATTAGGTTTTTTCATCAGATCTTGAATGTTATCTGGAGTAACACTTCCTCCATAAAGAATTCTAATTTGCTTACTTACTTCTTCTGAATAAATATCTTTTAATTTTTCTCTGATGAAAGCTTGAACTTCTTCTGCTTGTTCAGGTGTTGCATTTATACCAGTTCCTATAGCCCATACAGGCTCATAAGCAATAACAAGCTCATCCCCTTTTATGTCCTTTATGTATTTAAGTCCTTCTATAAGCTGATTTTCTACGATTTCCAAAGTTTTTCCTTTGTTTCTTTCTTCTAAAGTTTCTCCTATACATAAAATAGGTATAAGTCCGAATTTATATACTCCTTCAACCCTTTTAGCTATTAGTTCATTAGTTTCTCCAAAAATATGTCTTCTTTCAGAATGTCCCAAGATTACATATTCAACCCCCAATTCCTTAAGCATAAGAGGAGAAATTTCACCTGTAAAGGCTCCTTGTTTTTCCCAGCAAGCATTTTGTGCACCTAATTTTAAAGGACTATTTTTTATAAGATTTTTACAATATAATAAAGCAGTAAAAGGGGGGGCAATTATTATTTCCCTATCAGAAAAATCAATTTGTGAAATTTTTTCTAAAAATTTATTAAAATATTCTTCTACCTCTTTTAAAGTTTTATTCATTTTCCAATTTCCAGCAAAAAGGTATTTTTTCATTTTTTAAATCTTAAGTACCTTTAATCCCGGAAGTTCTTTGCCTTCAAGATATTCTAAGAAAGCTCCTCCTGCAGTAGAAATGTAAGAAAAGGAGTTTTCAACCCCTGCAACTTTAATAGCTAAAATGGTATCACCACCCCCTGCTATGGTGGTACCAGGAAGAGTAGCTATTTTTCTTGCTAAAGCAACAGTTCCTTTATGAAAAGGAGGTTTTTCAAAATAACCCAAAGGACCATTCCATACAAGAGTATTTGCTCCTTCTAAAGCCTGGGAAAATAAATCTACAGTAGCAGGTCCTACATCATAAATTTTGTCTTCTTTTTCTATTTCATTTAATTCTACATTTCTCACCTCTTCATTTCTTTCAACCGTTACATCTACAGGAAGATAAATTTTAACCCCCTGGTCTTTTGCTTCTTTCATTATTTGCTTAGCTAAATCTACACATTCATTTTCCAGTAAAGAGTTTCCTACTAAATATCCCTTAGCAGCTAAAAAGGTATTTGCCATAACCCCACCTATAATCAATTTATCCACCTTATTAAGAAGGCTCTTTAAAACCCCTATTTTATTAGAAGCTTTACTTCCTCCAACTATTGCATAAAAGGGGCGCTCCGGTTTACCTACGATTTTAGAAAGATATTTCAATTCCTTTTCCATTTGAAATCCTATGCCCTTTTCAGAAACAAGCTGAGGTACTCCTACCACAGAAGCATGATTTCTATGAGATACAGAAAAAGCATCGTTTATAAATATATCTGCAAATTTAGCCAAAAGTTTAGCAAATTCTAAGTCATTTTTAGTTTCTCCTTCATAAAATCTTACATTCTCCAAAAGTAAAACTTCTCCTTCTTTTAATTCCTCTAAAACTTTTTCTGCGGACTCACTTGTAATATCTTCTAAAAATTTTACCGGAACTTTGAGAAGAGTTTTTAAGTATTCATAAACTGGTTTTAAAGAATATTGAGGATCTCTTCCTTTTGGTCTACCCAGATGAGAGCAAAGGATGGCTTTACCAAAAGAATGGATGACATAATTTATGGTGGGAAGCGTTTCAATAATCCTGGTATCATCAGTAATTTTACCTTTTTCCATAGGGACATTAAAGTCCACCCTTATAAATACTTTTTTTCCTTTTAAATCAAATTCACTTAGATGTTTCATTGTTTCCCCCTTAATTAGAAGTGAGCAATCTTTTTTATAAGATTAACCATTTCTAAAGCTGCTAAAGCTGCTTCAGCTCCTTTATTACCTGCTTTGGTCCCTGCTCTTTCTATAGCCTGCTCTATAGTATCTGTAGTTAAAATACCGAAGATAATAGGTATACCTGTTTCAAGCATAACCTGTGCTATACCTTTTGAAGTTTCTGCAGCTATATATTCAAAATGAGGAGTTGCTCCTCTTATAATTGTACCTAAACATAAAATAGCATCAATTTTTTTAGTTTCTGCCAGTTTTTTTGCTATTAAAGGAATTTCAAAAGCCCCAGGGACCCAAGTAATATATATGTCTTCCTCTGAAACTTTATGTCTTTTTAAAATGTCTAAGGCACCTTCTAAAAGTTTTTGAGTAATAAAAATGTTAAATCTACTCACTACTATACCTATTTTTACACCTTCTCCTTCATAAATACCTTCTAATATTACGCATCTCATTCTTCTACCCCCCTTTTCATTTCATTATTTTTAAAATTAGGAGAATAAATAATTACCTTTTCACCTTTTTTAATATAGCCATACTTTGTTCTTAAAATCTCTTCATAGGGTATATCAGAATTAGATAATTTCTGAATTTCCTTTCTATAGTATTTATTCTCTTTTTCAATCTCTTCTATTTTTTTTAATTCTCTTTTCACCATAAAACTGAGAATTAGATAAAGGGAAAAGGTAAGAATAGCTCCTATTATTAAAATCCCAATAAATAATTTTTTTCTCTTTTTTCTCTTTTTCTTATAGGGTTTAATTAAAATTGTGGTTTCACGTCTTTTTAGCATAATTTTATCTAAAACCACTGCCAAGGAGATTCTGGATAAACCTTTTTCTCAGATGGAACCCCAGAAGGAACTTTAGTTTCGGGTTGAGTATAAGGAGAATAAGAGGAAGAGTAAGATCTTAAATTATAACCAGGAGGCGGAGGTGGTGGTGGGATAGGAACCTTTATATCAAATTCTTCTTTTTTGGAAATTAGTCTTGAAAAGATACCACCTATTTTAGGAAAGGGGTTAATCTTAGAAAAAAAAGACTTTTCCTCTGAAGGAGGAAAGGCAGGTATTGTTTCTGAAGAAAGAATTTTATTTTTAATTTCTTCAAGATGATTTGTTAATCTTAATGAAATCTCAGAAAGACTTGTAGTTTCTTTTGTTGAATAGAAAGTCTTTAAAGTAAAAGCATCTATTAAATTAAGTTCAATTTTTGCTTTATCCTTTGAAACCTCAATTAAAGTTTTTAAGAAATAATTAACATTTATTGTCTTTTTTTTGATATCTTCTTCTTTTAAAAATATACTTTCTATCTGAGGAGAAACTGTTAAATTTTTATAAATAGTATTTTCTATATTTTCTTTGAATTGAGGAAATAATATATTTTTACCCTTTAATTCAACAGGTAAAATACCTATTCTAATCTGAGCAAAAACTAAAGAAGGAAAATATAGGAAAATAAAAATCCAAAAATATTTCATTTCTTTTGTTCTAAACTTTTTT
>PNIK01000048.1 GCA_002877985.1 Thermodesulfobacterium geofontis
GGAGACCCCCCGAGGAAATATTTAGAGAATTATATTTTCTTCGTCAAGATTGTAAATTTTCAGAAGTTTGATGTGAAAATAAAGATCCTCGCCTGCTAAAGGAGGATTTAAATCAAGTACAAGTTCGGTATCAGTTACTTTTACAATAGTAGCTGGGAAATTCATTTCTCCTTGAGGAGTATCAACTATAAGATTTAACATTAACCCCTCTTCTGGTTCTACATCAATACTTAATGCTTCTCTGGGGATAGTTCTTACTAAATTTTCATCTCTCGGACCAAAAGCCTTATCCGAGGGAATTACTACTTCTTTTTCCTCCCCCTCTTCCATCCCGATAAGAGCTTCAGAAAGTCCGGGGATTATTTCAGGAGAGCCAACTTGAAAAATAAAGGGCTCTCCATCAAAGGTATTTTCGAAGACCTCCCCGTTTTTTAGTTTTCCAATACAATGAATACTTACTACGTCACCTATTTGAACCTTGCGCATATCTAAACTCCTTTGAATTTAATTTGATAGAAGCTGAGATTTTAGAGGATGGGACTCTAAAAACTCAAACTTCTACCTTAAAAAGGAGAATAACACATAATAAAAAAAATACAAGCTTAAGATTTTAGCTTTCAAGTTTCTTAGTTAAAACAACTAGACAAAAACAAGCTATAGCTTCAATTTGGAGAGTTTTCATCAGTCCTTCTGTAGTTTTTGCTTTTATTCCTATATTTGAAGGATCTATTTTTAATTTTTCAGAAAGTAAGATTTTCATTTTTCCGTAAAAGGGAGAAAGTTTTGGTTCATCACATATAAAAGTTAAATCTGCTTGAGAAACTTTATAACCCTTTTCTTCTATTAGTTCTAATGCCTTTTCCAAAAGTTTTATACTTTCTATATCTTTATATTGCGGATCTTTATCAGGAAAAAGGGTTCCTATGTCGGGAAGATCTGCAGCTGATAATATAGCATCTATAAGAGCGTGTAATCCCACATCTCCGTCTGAATGACCTAAAAGACCTTTTTTAAAAGGTATTTCTACTCCACAAAGTTTTAATTTTCTGCCAGGAACTAATTTGTGAAGATCAAAGCCTATAGAAATTTTAAAATTCATTACACTATTTTTAAAACCTTAGCACCCTTAATTTTTTTATTTTTTATATCCTTTAAAGCTTGATTAGCTTTTTCAAAGGGATAAATTTCTATTTCTGGTTTAATATTGAAAGTTTCTGCAAGCTGTAAGAATTCCTTAATGTCTTTTCTTGTTACATTGGCTACAGTTTTTATTTCTTTTTCCATCCATAGATCCCGAGCATAATCTATATTTAAAAAGGCATCCTTATCCTTATCTTCTTTTCTTATAGCATTTATTACTAATCTTCCTCCTGGGACAAGATATTTTAAGACAGACAGAGGTGGTTTCCAGACAGGTGTTGTATCTATAGCACAGTGAATTTTTTGTGGTGGTTCATCTCCTATATCTCCTGCCCAAAATGCACCAAGATCTAAAGCGAGCTTTCTTTGCACAGAATTTCTTGCAAAAACAAAAACCTTTGAAAAAGGAAAGAGAGCTTTAATCAATTTTAAAACAAGATGACCCGATGCACCAAAACCTATTAGTCCTATATTTTGTTCATCCCTTGGATTTGCCAATTTTAAAGATCTATAGCCAATAGCTCCTGCACAAAAAAGGGGAGCAACCTCTTCATAAGAAAATCTTTGGGGCAAGGGGAAAGCAAAGGTTTCCTTTATTTTGAAATATTCTGCATAACCTCCGTGAACATCCTTACCGGTTGCTTTAAATTTTGAGCAAAGATTTTCTAAACCTCTTTTACAATATTCACATTTTTCGCAAGATGAGTAAATCCACCCTGCACCAGCTTTATCACCTATCTTAAAATTTTTAACCTCACTTCCTATTTTTATTACTTCTCCTGCAATTTGATGTCCAGGAATAATCGGAAAAAATGAAGGTTTAGCTCTTCCTTCTATTTCATCTATTTCTGTATGACAAATTCCACAGGCATGGACCTTTATAACAATTTCATCCTCAGCAGGCTCAGGTTCCTCTAATTCTAACAATTTTAAAGGTTCAATCTCTTCAGATATATGGATGATTTTTTCTATAATCCAAGCTTTCATAATCTTTAAAATTTTAATACAAGAACTTAAATTTCAAATCATAAAAATTTGAATTGAAAAAATTCAAAAGTGGAATATCATAAGAAAATTAAGATGAGCATAAATAAAGTTATTCTTATCGGAAGATTAGGAGCTGATCCAGAAATCAGATATACCCTTGATGGAAAGCCAGTAGCCACATTTAGAATAGCTACTAATGAAGTAATAATAAGAAATGGAGAAAAAGAGGTTCTTACTGAATGGCATAGGATTGTTGCCTTTGGGAGACTGGCAGAAATTTGTGGAGAATACTTATCTAAGGGAACCAAAGTTTATATAGAAGGAAAAATAAGAACAAGAAAATTTGAGGATAAACAGGGTAACCAAAGATATATTACTGAAATTGTTGCAAATACACTGCAAATCCTTGAAAGAAAAACACAACCTGACTTAGAAACTAAAGAATTTCCTTCTGTTTCTAGTTTTAAAAATAACATAGAAGAACCTTTGGAAGAAATAGAAGAAAATTTATTGGATGAAGAGGATATTCCGTTTTAAGAATCTATTGAATTAAGATCCCTTCGGGGTCTGTATTTTTAGAAGAATTTTCTTGGGATTGAGATTTTTCTTCAATTTTAAGATATAAATCTTCTATTTCAGTCTCAGAAATTTCCTTAAATGGCTCATCAAGTTCAAAAATTTGTCTTACCAAACTTATAGCATATTTTCCTTCTTCGTGATAGCTTTTTTTGATAAAATTAATGGGGTAATAAAGAAGTTTTTGGACCAAGGATTTGGTTAAAATTTCTATAGCCTTTTTCTCCTCTTCAGAAAGATTTTTAAGCTTTTTTAAAGTTTTAGAAAGTTCATTTTGTCTCAAAATTTCTGCTTTTTCGCTGAGGGCTCTTAGAGTTGGATAAAAATCAAGTTCCTTAAGCCATTTTTGAAATTTAAAAACCTCAGTTTCTATTATTACCTGTGCCCTTAAAGCTTCCTTTTTTCTTTCCTTTAGATTTTCTTCAATTACAGATTTAAGATCGTCTATATCGTAAAGAAAAACATTTTCGAGCTTATTTACTTCCTGTTCCACATCCCTGGGAACAGCTATATCAATTATAAAAAGAGGTCTATATTTTCTCGGTTTTAAGATTGAATTCACCATAGTTTTAGTAATAATACAATTTGGAGCACCGGTAGAGGAAATTACAATATCAGCTTTTATTAAAGCCTGAGGTAATTCATCTAAGGAATAGGCTTCTCCTTTAAATTTTTCTGCTAATTCAATGGCTTTTGAAAGGGTTCTGTTGGCAATAATTACTTTTCTTACTCCCTCTGAAACAAAATGCATACAGGCAAGTTCTGCCATCTCACCTGCACCAACAAGAAGAACAGTTTTATCTTTTAAAGAACCAAGGATTTTTTTGGCAAGACTATAAGCTGCATAACTTACAGAGACAGCACCTCCTCCTATTCCTGTTTCAGTTCTTACCTTTTTTGCTACAGAAAAACATTTATGTAAAAGTTTATTTAAAATTAAACCAGAGGTGCGATAATTTAAAGCTTCTTTATATGCAGACTTAACCTGTCCCAGAATTTGAGGTTCTCCAATGACCATAGAATCAAGTCCGCAAGCTACTTCAAAAAGATGTTTTACAGCCTTTTCATTTTCTAAAAAATAAAGGTGAGGTTCTAAATCTTTCCATTTAAAGGAAGATTCCCTTTCTATAAAAGAGAAAAACTCTGTCAAAAATTGATTTTTTTTATCAGGATCTAAAATAAAATAGAATTCCACTCTATTGCAAGTAGACAGAAATAAGCCTTCTTTAAAAGAGGAAATTTCTTTTTTAATTTTTTCTAAAGGATGGGAAGATGGATTTTTAAAGGCAAGTTTTTCTCTTATTTCCACAGGAGCAGTTTTATGATTTAAACCAATAAGCAATATGGTAATATCAAGACCCATAGGTATGGAACCCCTTGGCAAATAAATTTATCACAAAAAAACTAATAAGCCATACACTAAAACCAAATAAAAACATATAAGCAGCTTTTTTTCCTCTCCAACCAATTAAAACCCTTTGATGAATTAAAACTGCATAAATTAACCATAGTATCAAAGTGATTACTTCCTTAGGAGACCATCTCCAATAATTCCCAAAAGCAATTTCACTCCAGATAGCTCCACTTATTATGGCAAAGGATAAAAAAATAAAGCCTAAGTAAAGGCATTTCTCAGCAACTCGATCTAAATATTCAAGAGGAGGTAGTTTTCTAAAAAAGACTCCTAAATGTTTCTTCTTTATTTCTCTTTCTTGCAATACATACATTAGAGAAATAATTACACCAAAGAGCAAAAATCCATGAGAAAAGAGTCCTGTGAAGGCATGCAAAGGGAACCAGAGGCTTTTAAAATATGGACTGAAAGGAGAAAATATTTCCTGAGGAAAAAAGTAAGAAAGAATAAGGAAAATTAAGACCAAGGGTAAAAGAAAAAACCCAGTAGTATAAATTTTAATTGGAGAAAGAATAAAAAGAAAATAAATTAAAACCAATTCCCAGGAAAGGAAATTAAGAAGAAATTTGAAGGAGAGAAGAGAAGTAGTAAATATTTGATAAATTTTAAATACCCAAAAAAGAGTATGAAAACAGAATCCTGTTAATAAAACTAATTGAGCGTATCTTAGAGCTTCCTTTTTTAGACTTTTAAAATAAAAACCAAAACCTATCCAAGAAATTAAATATATAAAGAGACTTAAAAAAGAAAAAAAATCAGCCATTTAATAATATTTTTTTTATTTCTTCTTAGCAATATATATAGAACAAGGGGCAAAGGTTGCTACCTTTGCAGTAGTACTACCAAGGGTATATCTTATGATATCAGGTCTTACCCCTCTTGCTCCCATAATTAGCATATCAGCTTCCTCACTCTCTACAAAATTGAGAATTGCTTCAGCTACAGAATAATCAGCTATTACAATTTCTTTTATAGTAAATGAATCTTTAAGTTCCTTTTTAGCTTCCTCTAAAAGTTTTTTCCCTTTTTCAATTTCTTTTTCTTCCTCATCTTTACTCATTCCCTCTCTTTTTCTCACCACATAAAGAAGAATTACTTCATCGATTATTTCTTTTAAAAACTTTTTAGCTACCTCAAGCCCTTCCTTTGCATCCTGAGACCCATCATAAGCTATTACTACTTTCATTCCTGCCTCCTTTTATTTGGTTTAGATTCTTTTTGTTTTATGAAAATATTATATCAAATATTATATCAAAATTTAAATTTTTGATAAGGTTCTCAGGAATTCTTTCCTTTCTTTTTCACCTTTTTTAGTTAGTTTTGTACCCAAGAAATGAATGGTTGCATGTGCTAAATCAAATTTTAATAAATATCCTAAAGCGGATTTATAGGAATAGAACCCTTTAAAAAGTTTAAAAGCCAATTTCTGAAGATCAAAGGGACTCATTTTTTGAGGATAAAAAACTACATGATGTCCATCGTAGTAATCCCAGTTGGTAGTAAAGATTCTACCGTCTTTTAAAAATTCTTGGAAAAGTTTGGTTCCAGGAACAGGAGTTAAAATCAGAAATTGAACTGAGTCAATTTTCATCCTCTTAGAAAAATCAAGAGTAGCTAAAACACTTTCTCTCGTATCTGTATCCGCACCTATTACAAACATCCCATGAATTTTAATATTATATTTATGAATTATCTCAATCCCTTCCCTTATCTGCTCAGGTGTAATTCCTTTTTTGAAAAACTTTAGAGTTTCAGGATTTATGGATTCAAAACCTATATAAAGCATGGTACAGTTACTTCTTTTCATAAGTTCTAATAATTCTTTATCTTTATAAACATCAATTCTTACCTGTGCTGACCAGGTTCCTTTAAAGTTCATTTTTATCATTTCTTCAAGAAGGACTTTTAGTCTATTTATATCAGCTGCAAAGTTATCATCATAAAAAAATACATGTTGTCCTTTTTTAACGGTTTTTAATTCTTCTATAACAAGTTCTTTACTTCTAAATCTGTATTTCCTTCCAAACATAGGGACAACAGCACAAAAAATGCAATTATAAGGGCAACCTCTTGAGGTAAAAATGGGATAAATTTTAAGCTTTTTAGGATCATAACCTTCAACAAGAGTAAAATCAGGTATAGGTAAAATATCAAGATCTACAAAAGTTTTATCCAAGGGATTGTGGTAGAAAATACCATCTTTTTTATAAGAAAGATTTGGTATAGAAGAGAAATCATTGCTTCCCTTTTCAATACGTTCTATAAGTTTTAATAAACTTTTTTCTCCCTCACCTCTTATAACAAAATCGGCATGTAAAAGAGCTTCTTCTGGCAAAAAACTCGCGTGAGGTCCTCCTATGATAATAATTTTTTTATATTTGTTTTTATAATAATCAGCCAATTGGTAAGCTCTATTTGCTGTGGTGGTAATGGTAGAAATCATAACAACGTCAGCCTCTTTAACAATACTTTCATTTATAGGTACCCACTCTTCTAAAAAGAGCTTTACTTTATAACCTTTATTTTTCAAAATAGTTCCAAGAAGGGGCATAGCTAAGCGAGGAAGTTTAAAAGCTGAAAAAACATGAGTTTTAAAATTTTTGGGTTCAATTCCTATAATTTTCATATAATTCTTATAATAACATTAAACTGTAAAAATAAAAAATTTTTTGACAAAATTTTAAAATGAGTTAATTTAAAAGTAATTATTAAAAGTTTAAGGGGAGAGACTATGAAAAAAATGTTAATATTTTTGTTTTTATTTCTTTTTATTTTTTGGTTTAAAGGACTTGCACAGGAAAGTGGTTCTCAGGTGAAAAAGATTTTAATCCTTCCCTTTGACGTTTATGCACAACCTGAATACACCTATTTAAAAGAAGCTATTCCAGAGATGCTTGTAAGTAGATTATTTTTACCTTCCAAAATAGAAATAATAGAATTGGAAAAGGTTAAAGAGGAAGTCAAAAATCTTGGGAAAATAAATGGAAAGATAGCAGAGGAATTAGGGAATAAATTTAAAGCAAATTATGTTATATGGGGAAGTGTTACAGTTTTAGGAGAGAGTGTAAGCATAGATGCACAAATAATAGATTTATCTGGTAATAAAAAACCTGCTCAATTTTTCCAGGAGATAAAAAATATTTCTGAATTGATTTCGCAAATTTCAAGGTTTGCTCAAAAAGCAAGGATGTATGTGGAAGGAAAGGAAGAGGATTTTTATAGAGAGCCCTATTATGCAATGGCTCCCTATGGAATAAGTAAAGAGCATCCAGAAAGGGGATATTACTATTATTATCCCTACCTTTATCCTCAAGGACCTGTAGAAAGAAGACCAAAAGTAACCAGAGCCAAAAGTCCTTATGGTGATCTTGCAGAAGAGGGATTAACTAGGAATCTGGTGATAGATATTTCTAAAGGCACCATAGGATGGGCGGAAGATGAAGAAAAAAGTAAAAATAACAATGCTACCGCAATTACACCAAACTATCCTCCTATGTATCCACCTCAACCTTATTATCCCTATTCTCCCCCTCCTTATTATTACTATTATCAAGAAGATGAGGGTATTCTTTCTAAATTATGGTCTCATATATGGCCCTTCGGAGAAAAGGAAAAAACTCCCAAGTATTATACTACACAGGTATTACCAGCACCTCATCCATATACTTATCCACAAACTCCAAATTATTCTCTACCTGAAACATCTCAATCTGCTCAAATTCAACCTTATGTAGAACCACAAAAACAGATTCAGCCTCCTTCTACCCCTAATACAAAGAAAAAAGAAAATCCCTGGAGTTGGGAATAGATTTTAGCAGGTTAAGTGAAAGGCACCAGCTACAGAAGCTTCTGAAGAATAAAGTTCATTAAATCTTTTAACTGCCTGATCAGTTAAATAGGCTTCCAATTTTATATTTAATTCTTTTGCCTTTTTTTCTACTTCTGAATCAACCTTCATTAATCCACTTGCTCCAGTTCCCACAATTAGATATTTTACAGGACTTTTCCAAACCTCTTCTAAATCTTCAACCTGAAGTCTATGTCCTTCTTTTCTCCACCAGTTAGATAAAATTTTTTCTCCATCTGAAGTTTTAATAATGATAAGGTCCTTGTTGTAAGATGTATTTTTAAAAATAAGATTACCAAAACTGTAATGGGAAATCAAATTTTAAGCTGCTAAACTTAATTTTTCTTCTTCATGTTTTAAAGCTTCAGTTCTGTAATGGGCAATTAAAGCATCTATAAACTCATCTAAATCTCCATCAAGAACTTCAACAAGATTATAAACAGTTAAACCAATGCGGTGGTCAGTTACACGATTTTGCGGAAAATTATAGGTTCTTATTTTTTCGCTTCTCTCTCCAGTTCCTACCTGAGATCTTCTTTCTGTCTGGATTTTTTCGTTCTGTTCTCTTAAAGCAAGTTCATAAAGTTTGGCTCTTAAGATTTTTAAGGCTGTAGCCTTGTTTTGATGCTGGCTTCTTTCATTCTGGCAGGTTACTACTATTCCTGTGGGTATATGAGTGATCCTTACTGCACTTTCAGTTTTATTTACATGTTGTCCGCCATGCCCACTTGCCCTCATAGTTTCAATTCTAAGATCTTCAGGCTTTATTTCAACAGTTACTTCATCTACTTCAGGAAGTATAGCTACTGTAACAGTAGAAGTATGAATTCTTCCAGAAGATTCTGTAACAGGTACTCTCTGAACTCTATGAACCCCGCTTTCATATTTTAATCTACTATAAGCCCCTTTACCTTCAATTTTTGCTATGACCTCCTTAAAGCCTCCTAATCCAGTTTCATTGGCATCAAGGATTTCAAATTTCCATCCCTTTCTTTCTGCATATCTTTGATACATCCTTAAAAGATCTGCAGCAAAAAGAGCTGCTTCTTCTCCACCAGCCCCTGCTCTTATTTCTAAAATAACATTTTTTTCATCATTTGGATCTTTTGGCAAAAGAAGAATGGGTAATTTTTCTTCTAATTCTTCTAAGCGATTTTCTAATTCCTTTAATTCCTCTTTTGCCAATTCTACTAATTCTTCATCTGATTCAGCTTCTATAATTTGTTTATTTTCTTTTATTTGTTGCAATACCTTTTTATAATCTCTAAAAGTTTCTACGATTTCTGAAAGTTCAGCATGTTCTTTTGCTAATTTGGCATAGATTTCAGGTTTTGAAATTATTGAGGGATCAGATAATTTTAGGGAAATTTCTTCAAATTTTTTTTCCAAGTTTTCTAATTTTTTTAAATAAAAATTTGCTAAACTCATAGGTTTAAATTTTATTCCCGTGTTTTTTCTTGCTGTTTATAGAAATCTGCATATTTTTTCATAAATTTTTCAATTCTTCCTTCAGTATCTACAAATTTCATTTCTCCTGTAAAAAAGGGATGACATTTAGAGCAGATTTCAACTCTTATTTCCTTCTTAGTGGAACCTACAGTAAATCTATTCCCACAGGCACACATAACAACAGCATCTTCATAATACTTAGGGTGAATGTCTTTTTTCATTTTCTCACCTCTTTAAAATTTAGAAAAAAGCGCCCCTGGAGGGACTCGAACCCCCAACCTACGGCTTAGAAGGCCGCTGCTCTGTCCTATTGAGCTACAGGGGCAAAGCTTTTAATAAATTTTAATCAAAATTTTCTTTTTGACAAGGGCTTTTAAAAGGTTTATAATGTTTGACAATATGAATATACCCTTAAATTTATTTTTTGAAAATTTAGAAAAAGAAAAAATAGCAGAATTATTTAAAAATGTTTTTCCTTGGGAGCCTTTAAAAGTATTAAAAATCTATCTTTCAGATATTATCTCTGATTTGCCTAAGGAGATACCTATAGGGGTTCCACTTTCAGAAAGTTTATTTTTTACTACAGAAGGTGAAATTATTCCATTAAAAGAAATAGATATTTATGATGAGGAATATTATTTTAGAGGAAAAAAAATAGAAGGAGCAATTTTAAAAGCAGGAGCTATATTAACTGGAAGGAAAATATTTTTTGAAAAAGATGTGGTGGTAGAGCCTTTTTCTTTAATTTCTTCACCAGCTTATTTTTCTAAAGGAACACAAATAAGACATGGAGCTTATGTTAGAGGAAGTATTTATACAGGAGAAAAAGCAGTAATAGGGCATGCTACTGAAGTTAAAAACAGTATATTTTTTAGTTCAGCAAAAGCTCCTCATTTTGCCTATGTGGGAGATAGCATTCTGGGGAATAATGTAAATTTAGGTGCAGGCACAAAACTTGCAAACTTGAAATTTAGTAAAAAAAATATAATTTTAAAAATTAATAGTGAAACCATAGATACAGGACTGAAAAAATTTGGAGCCATTTTGGGAGACAGATGTCAAACTGGGTGTAATTCAGTTTTGCAACCAGGGACACTTTTAGGTAAGGAGTCTTATGTTTATCCTAATAGGGTTTGCGGTCCAGGTTATTTCTTACCAGGAACAAAAATAAAATAAAAAGGGAGGTTTTTATGAAAAAATCTTCTTTTGTCTTTGCAATTTTTGCATTAATTTTCTGTTTTTATTTAAATGCTTGGTCTGAAAATAAGCTTTTAGCTGAAGTAGGACCTTATAAACTTTATGAAGAAGATGTAAATAAAATGATAGAAAAGGATGCACAGATTCAACAGATTTTAAAATCAAAGCCAGAACTTAGAAATGATGTAATTACAGCTATAGTAAATAGATGGGTCAATTTAACCCTACTTTCTCTTGCAGGTAAAAGAGAGGGAATTGAAAAGGATCCAGAGATTAAGAAAGAATTGATAGAAATTGAAAAAAATTACCTTGCCCAAAAATATTTTGAAAAAATGACAGCTAATTTAAAGATAAGCGAAAAAGAAGTAAAAGAATACTACGAAAAAAATAAGGAAAATTATAAAGAACCAGAGGGAATACATATTAAACATATTTTAATTTTCGTCTCAAAGGATGCGGATAATGCTACTGAAGAAAGGGCTTTGAAAAAAGCTAACGAAATTAGAGAAAAACTTTTAAAAGGTGCTAATTTTGAAGAGCTTGCTAAGATGTATTCTGACGACACAGGTTCTAAAAATAAAGGAGGGGATTTAGGAATAATAAGAAAGGGACAAACTATACCTGAATTTGAAAAAGAAATTTTCAAACTAAAACCAGGAGAAATAAGCACTCCTATAAAATCACCTTACGGATATCATATTGTAAAAGTGGAAGAAATAATACCAGAAAGAATCCCTGATTTTGAGGAGATTAAGAATGTAGTAAAAGAAGATTATTTGCAAAAAAAGGAAGAAGAATTGATGGCTAAGATTTTACAAAATCTTTATAAGGAGTATCAACCTAAAATTTATTTAAAATTAGAGAAAAAAGATGTACAAGGTAGGAATAAATAGTTTATTGGAAGAATTTGAAAGGAAAATCAAGGTTCTTAATCTTTCCGAAAAAGAAAAATGGCGTTTATGCCTTTATTTTCCATCCCATTTATTATTTGTTGACATAGAAACAGAAGGACTTTCTAAAGAAAAAAACGATATTACCTTGATAGGTATATACAAAGAAGGTAAGTACTACCCTTTTATAAAAAATTTAAATTTAGATAAATCTTTAAAATTTCTTTCTTCCGTTCCTATTTGGATAACCTTTGGAGGTGAAAATTTTGATCTTCCTTTCATTAAAAAGACCTTTCCTCATCTTAAAACTCCTTTAATTCACATTGATTTGTTTTTTTTAACTAAAGAAGTGGGGTTAAGAGGAGGTCTTAAAAAAATAGAGAAAGTATTAGGGATCGCCCGTAAGACTGAGGGTTTAAATGGTTATGATGCGGTAAAATTATGGAAAAAATGGGTAGAAGAAAGAGATAAAAATGCTTTGAGAAAGCTTATTATTTATAACAAAGAGGATGTAGTAAATATGAAAAAGATTATGGATTATATAATAAAATTTCTCAATAAGGAGGGGGTAAGAGATGAAGAAGTTTTCCGGGAGTTCTTATAAGTTAATTATATTTTTAGTTATTTTTGCTTTTGCTTTAGGTTTATTTGCTAAAACCTTTATAGATAAAACAGGAATTTTTAAATCTAGGGAATTAATTGCTGAAGATGGAACTACTATTTCCAAAAGTTTAGAGGTCGCTAATGAACTTTCAGAAGCTTTTTCATATGTTGCAGAAAAAGCTGCACCAGCAGTTGTTTATATTGAAACAGAAAAAGTAGTTTCAATGCCAAGAGATATTTTTCCTTTTGAGTTTTTTGGTGACGAAATTTTTAAACGATTTTTTTCCCCACCTCGTTATAGACAAAGAGGTGCAGGTTCAGGTTTTATAATTTCTCAGGATGGATACGTGGTTACCAATAATCACGTAATTCAGGGGGCACAAAAAATTACAGTTAAATTGCTAGACGGAAGAAACTTTGAGGCAAAAATTATAGGAACAGATCCCTTTTCAGATATAGCGTTACTCAAAATCGATGCAAAAAATCTTCCCACTCTAACTCTTGGTGATTCAGATTCTATAAAAGTGGGGGAATGGGTTATTGCTATTGGTAATCCCTTTGGTCTTTCCCACACTGTAACTGTAGGAGTGGTTAGTGCTAAAGGAAGAAGTGGAATAGGAATATCAGATGTAGAAGACTTTATTCAGACAGATGCAGCCATTAATCCAGGGAATTCAGGAGGTCCTCTTTTAAATTTAAAAGGAGAAGTAATAGGGATGAATACAGCTATTTTTACCAGATCTGGTGGCTATATGGGAATAGGATTTGCTATCCCGAGCAATATTGTTAAAACAGTAGCTGAACAGCTTAAAACCAAGGGAAAAGTAGAAAGGGGATATTTAGGAGTATATATTCAAGATTTAACCCCAACTTTGGCTAAGGAACTTGGTTTAAAAACCACCGAAGGAGCCCTTATTACAGATGTTAGACCTGGTTCTCCTGCTGAAAAGTATGGATTAAAGGAAAAGGATGTAGTTATAAGTTACAATGGTAAACCCGTTAAAAACGCTTCAGAATTGAAAAATTATGTAATTTTGACTAAACCTGGAACAGAAGTAGAAATAGGAATTATAAGAAATGGAAAAGAAATGAAAATAAAGGTTAAAATTGAAGCTCAAAAAGAAGGTTTAATCATTTCAAGAGCTGAGATGAGTAATTTAGAAGAATTCTTAGAAAATTTAGGATTAATAGTTGAAGACATTACTCCTGAAATAGCTAAAAAACTAGGACTTTCTTCTCTTAAAGGAGTTATTATAACTGAGGTAATTCCAGAGACCCCAGCTGACTATGCAGGACTCACACCAGGTTTAATAATTGATGAAGTTAATCGTAAAAAAATTAATAATTTAAATGAATTCTTTCAAGCTCTTAAACCTTCTTTAGAAACTAAAAAAGTTTTGCTGGGAATTAGAACTTCAAAAGGAAGGTACTATATTACTCTTAAATTAGAAAGTGAAGGGTAGAATGGAGGTAAGAAAAGTTTTTTTGTTTCTAATCTTTTTTTTAATTCTTTATGCTTACTCCTTTTCTTCTGAAACTATAAATAAGGTGGTAGCAGTAGTAGGAGATGAATTTTTAACTCTTTATGAGTTAGATGAGATATGTAAACCATATTTTGAAAGATTTATAAGACCAGAATTATCTATAGAAGAAAAAGAGAAAATAAAAGATCAAATAAGAAAACAAATTTTGAAAGGGTGGATAGAAGAAAGTTTATTGAAGATAGAAGCTAAAAAATATGGGCTTACAGTTAGTGATGAGGAACTTGGAAAATTTTTAACAGCTGAGTTAGAATCAATAGGAGGAGAAGAAAAGCTAAAGGAATATTTAAAAAAACAGGGAATAAGTTATGAAGAATACAAAGAAAAATTAAGGGACCGAATATTAAAGTACAAACTTGTTCAGATTCAAGTAAAGGGAAAAGTTCTCGTTACTGAGGAGGAACTTAAAAAAGCTTATGAAGAGGCAATAAAAACCTATGATCTCTCTCCAAAATATTGGCTTTCAGTTTTAATAATAAATGGAGATGAGAAATTGGCATCTTCTGTATACCAAGAGGTTCTTCAAGGTAAAAGCTTTGAAGAAGTTTATAATTCCCATTTTCAAAATGTCCAATTTATAAAAGAAGAAGTATTTAAAAAAGATGAGCTTACTCCAGAGATTTTAGAAAAACTTAAAAGCATAGCTCCAGGAGAGGTTACCCCAGTTATAAAAAGGGATGAAAATTATTATATAATAAGACTTCTCAAGACTGAAGAAGGTACTCCTCCCTCTTTTGAGGAATTGAGGGAAAAGTTATATCAAAAATTGTTTGAATTAAAAGCTCAAACGGTTTTAGAAAAATGGATTAAAGATTTGGAAGAAAAAAGATACATAAAAATCTATTTGTAAATGATTTTTTCTTTAGAGGCTTTAGTTCTTTCTAAGGAAAAATTAGGAGAAATAGATCTATTAGTAGAGCTTTTTACTCCTAAAGGAAAGATTTGGAGTATTGCTAAAGGTGCTCAGAAGAGTCGAAAAAGATTTGTTAATCTTTTAGAAGAATTCAACTTTATAAAAGCACACTTAAGAAAGACTTCTAAAGGTAAATTTCCTATTCTGGAAAAGGCAGATCTTCTTTTTTTACCAGAAAGTATTAGAAACGATTATAGGAAGTATATAATGATTTCTTATATGGGAGAAATTCTCTCTAAGATAAATTTTTATGGTCTTTTTGTGGAATATTTTTCTTTTATCAAAATTTTATTTAAAGAGATAGAAAAAAATGAATTAATATTATTATTAAAACCTTTTTTTGAGTTAAAGATTTTAAAGTTTTCTGGATGGTCTCCTGAGTTTTTTCAATGTGTTAAATGTGGTTATAAACCTAAAAAAGTTTTTTATCTTTCTATTCCTGAGGGAGGTATTCTTTGTTTTAAATGTAAAGATGAGAATAGCGAGAGTATTAATTTAGAAACAATTGAAGTTTTAAGAAATTTAATTGAAATACCAGTTCATTTTGAAAAACTTAAAAAATTAGAAAAAGATTTAGAAAAATCCATTGAAGTTAAAGAAAAAATTTTTAAAATTAGTGAAAAATTTTTTAAATATTTTTTGCCTTTTGAATGGAATTCTTTAAAATTTCTAAATTTAAGATAGATTGATTGGAAATTTAAGATAGATTGATTGGAGGTTGGATGAAGCAGAAAACACTAGAAGGAAGATTTTTTGAGGAAAAACAATATGTTCTTGAAGGACTTGCAGCAAAGGAATCTTGGAGACTTTTTAAAATTTTAGCTGAATTTGTAGAGGGATTTGAGCTTCTTCCTCGAGTCTATCCAGCAGTAACTATCTTTGGTTCTTCAAGAACCCATCCTGATCATCCAGATTATAAGAAAGCAGAGGAATTAGGAAGACTTTTGGTTAAAGCAGGGTTTTCCGTAATAACAGGTGGTGGACCAGGCATTATGGAGGCAGCAAATAAAGGTGCAGCTGAAGCAGGAGGATATTCGGTTGGCTTAAATATTAGATTACCTTTAGAACAGGAACCTAATCCCTATGTTAATCTTAAGTTAGAATTTAAATACTTCTTTGTAAGAAAAGTAATGATGGCAAAGTACTCAGTAGCCTTTGTATTTTTCCCTGGCGGATTTGGTACCTTAGATGAGATGTTTGAAGTTCTTACTTTGGTGCAAACAAAAAAAATAAAACCCATTCCTATAGTACTTATGGATAAGAATTTTTGGGATCCCCTTTATAAATGGATGACCGATTTTCTCATTCCTAATAATAAAATATCTCCTAAGGATATTGATCTTTTTAAAATAGTTGATACTCCTGATGAAGCAGTAGATTATATCAAGGAATATTTATGGATTTAAAAACGAAACACCTTCTTGACATTGCCTCTCTTTCTAAAGAAGAAATAGAGGATCTTTTAAATTTAGCAGAAAATTTAAAAGAAATTTTATACCGTCCCATACCAAAAGTTCCTACCTTAAGAGGAAAACTGATAACCCATCTTTTCTATGAACCATCCACGAGAACTCGCTTTTCCTTTGAAAAAGCTGCTAAAACTTTGTCTGCAGATATCCTAACTTTTACCGGCAAAGGAACAAGCATTGAAAAAGGAGAGACCCTTCTTGATACTATTAAAAATTTAGAAGCTATAGGAACTGACCTTTTTGTTATAAGACATCCTGTTGCTGGAGCCCCTCACTTTGTAGCCAAACACAGTAAAGTTCCTGTTGTCAATGCAGGAGATGGAACACATGAGCATCCCACCCAGGCACTTTTAGATCTTCTTACAGTTAAAGAAAAACTGGGTACTCTTTCAGATTTAAAAATAGCTATAATAGGGGATATAAAACATAGTAGAGTTGCCCATTCAGATATATTAGCTTTCCAAAAAATGGGTTCTACTGTATGGGTTTCTGGTCCTGCTCAACTTTTGCCAGATATTAAAGAAGTAAATTATTATAAATTAAATAATAAAAGTTTTAAGATCTGTTACAAAATAGAAGAGGCTATAGAAGAGGCAGATGTAGTTATAGCCTTAAGAATTCAAAGAGAAAGACATGGAGAGGCATTGGTTCCAAGTTTTTTAGAGTATCATGAATTTTTTGGTTTAAAATCCTCACATTTAGAATTAATGAAAGAAAAAGCAATCCTTATGCATCCAGGACCCGTAAACTGGGGAGTAGAGCTTGCTTATGAGATGGAAAAATATCCCTTTCAAGTGATTTTAGATCAGGTAGAAAATGGAGTAGCAATAAGAATGGCAATTTTGTTAAGGCTTTTAACAGGTGAAAGAACTTATGAAAGTCTTGATTAAAAAAGGAAGAATAATTGATCCCTCCCAAAATTTTGATTTTGTTGGTGATTTATTGATAGAAGAAGGGAAAATTTTAGGAATAGAGAGAAATATAGAAATTCAAGAAAAAGTAGAAATAATTGAAGCTAAAAACTTATGGATAGTCCCTGGACTTGTGGATATTCATGTACATTTAAGAGAACCAGGAGAAGAATGGAAAGAGGATATAGAAACAGGTACCAAAGCAGCTTTATACGGAGGAGTTTTAAGGTTAGCCTGCATGCCTAATACTAAACCTCCTAATGATTCTCCAGAAGTCACTAGATATATTTTGGAGAGGTCGTCTCAAAAGGCATATATAACTGTTTATCCCATAGCTTGTATTACTAAAAGACAGGAAGGTAAGGAAATTACAGAATTTGGGAGGTTAAAAAAAGCAGGAGCTATTGCAGTTTCTGATGACGGAAAATGGGTTCAAGACTCAGAAGTTATGAAAAGAGCTTTACTTTATGCTAAAAATTTTGATTTACCAGTGATTTCCCACTGCGAAGATATGAACTTATCAAAGGGCGGACAGATTAATGAGGGATACCTTTCAGCAAAGTTAGGATTGAAGGGGATACCTGCTTGTGCAGAAACTATAGCAGTAATAAGAGATCTAATTCTTGCTAAGGAAACCCAAAAAAATCTCCATTTAGCCCATCTTTCAACTAAAGAAGTTATACCATTTTTAAGATGGGGAAAAGAAGAAGGAATCCCATTTACAGCAGAAACATGTCCTCATTATTTCACTTTAACAGAAAAAGAGGTAGAAAATTATAATACCTTAGCAAAGGTTAATCCACCTTTAAGAACAGAAGAGGATGTAGAGGCTATAAAACTTGCTTTAAAAGAAGGATTAATAGATATAATAGCAAGTGATCATGCTCCGCATAGTCCTCTTGAAAAGGAAATAGAATTTGAACTTGCTTCCTTTGGTATGATAGGACTCCAGACCTTACTCCCTCTAAGTCTTAATTTAGTAAGAGAAGGATATTTAACCCCTCTTTCTCTCTTGGAAAAGCTAATTATAAATCCTTCCAAAGTATTAAATATTGAACCTCCCTCTTTTAAAAAAGGAGCCTTAGCTGAGGTTATAATCGTTGATCCAGAAGAAGAATATATTCTAACTGAAGAAATTATTCAATCCAAAAGTAAAAATACCCCTTTTCTAAATAAAAAACTTAAAGGAAGGGTAAAAAAGGTTATCCTTAAGGAAAAAGTTTTTGATTTATCTCTTGTATAATTGTATATTTTATAACACACCTGTTTACTAATTTACACAGTTAGATTTATTTTTTCCTTTCTAAAATTAAGAAAAATCAATAATTTTAAAATAGGTATAAAAATTGCTTAAATTTATTAAGAAATTTGAGGGAGAAGTTTAAATGGAATATCAGAGAACCTTAGCAGGAAAAGTGATTTTAGAAGGAGAGGGTATTTTTTCTGGCAAAAATATAAAAGTAGAAATTGAACCTGCAGAAGAAAATACAGGTATTAATTTTATAAGAGCAGATCTACCAAAAAAACCAGTTATTCCTTTAAACATAGAAAATGTAATAGGACTTGAAGGGGCAGTAGCATTAACAGATGGAGAACATTTTATCTATTTAATAGAACACCTTCTCTCAGCTTTTCATGGACTTCAGATAGACAATGCTATAGTTAAGGTTTACGGAGAGGAAATACCTTTATTTGATGGCTCAGCCTATCCTTGGGTAAGGAAAATACAGGAAGTGGGGTATAAATTTTCTCTTGTTCCTAAGAAGAAATTTTATCTTCGTAAAAGTTTTCAGTATCAGAATGGAAGTGGTAAAATTATTTTTAAACCTTCAAATACACTAAAAATAAAAGCTTCCATATTTTTTGAACATGTACTAATAGGGCATCAGAGCTTAGAGATAGAAATAAATCCAAGATCTTACATTAACGAAATATCTTTTGCAAGAACTTTCGGGTTTAAAGATATACTCTTTGAAAGAAAGAACAAGGGAATAATAAAAGGTGGGAGTTTATCTAATGCCATAATCTTAGATAGAGATAAAATTCTTAATCCTGAGGGTTTGAGAATTCAGGATGAATTTATTAGACATAAAATTCTTGATATTATAGGAGATTTATTTACCTTGGGGCATTCTTTAGTTGCAGAAATAGAAGCAGTTTATTCCAATCACAGACTTCATGTAGAAGCTTTAAAGAGCCTTTATAAAGCTGGGTTATTAGAAGAGGTAGAAAGTAGGGCTCTTGCTTTTTTGCTGATTTATAAAAAACTTAAAAAAGCTGAGTAATTTTTTAATTTTTAATTGTCCCTATTTCATGAATTAGACCATCAGGTTTTTCAATAATTTTCTCTAAAACTTTTAAATTTATTTTATAACTTAAATTTTTTCTTTCTGTAAGTTTATCCAGTTTTTGTATTATATAAGGTAAAGGATTTTTGATAAGGTTTTCTATATCTGGATAAGCTTGTAAATATATTTTTCCTTTTTCAATTGCAAGTTTATAAGGCTCATAGGTAATTTTTATTAAAGTTCCTACAGCTACATTATCAAAAAGAAATTTTATATCTTCTGGATAAAGACGAATACATCCATGGGTAGTTCTTCTACCAATGCTATATATTTTGTTTGTACCATGTATGGCATAAAGACCTCTTGATAAATAAAGAGCATAATCACCCATAGGATTATCTGGTCCAGGAGGAACCATGTCAGGTAAAGTAGGATCTTCAGCTTTTATAGATGGTGGTGGATACCAGATGGGTTTTTCTTTTTTATTGATGATAGTATATACCCCTGTTGGGGGAAGGTTTCCTTTAGTTCCAATACCTATAGGAGCTATAAAAAAACTGTTGTTTTTAAAATAGTAAAGTCTCATTTCTGGAAGATTAATAAGAATAAAATTATCAGATAGATAAAGAAAGTCTTCAGGAATTAAAATTTTTTTAGGAATAATAATTTTTTTTCCAGGAGGTGGTATCCAGGGATCTATTTTTGGATTAGCAAGAATTAGATGATAATATCCTACTTTAAATTGGACAGCTAAATCAACCAAGGTGTCATTTTCTTGGAGAACATAGGATGGATTTTCAAAATAAATAAACTTATTTGGGATTAAAGGTGTAAAGAGAGGTGCAGATTTATCGGGTTCTTTTACTTGGCAAGTTCCCAAAGTAATATAAAATAGAACGAATAAAAGGCTTATTTCAAAATTATGAAATTTCATAGTATTTTGGAAAAAATAGGTAATACTCCTATAATTAAACTAAGAAATATAAAAGTCAAGCCATCTGTGGAAATCTGGGGAAAACTTGAAAGTCAGAATCCAGGAGGTTCAGTAAAAGACAGACCAGCCCTTTTTATGATTGAGGAAGCTGAAAAAAGGGGTCTTTTAACCCCTGAAAAAATTGTAATTGAAGCCTCAAGTGGAAATACAGGCATTGGACTTTCTTTAGTTTGTGCAGTAAAAGGGTATAAATGTATTATTGCTATGCCTGAGTCAGTATCCGTTGAAAGAAGAAAAATCATGCAGGCCTTTGGAGCTGAAATTCTTTTAACCCCTGCGGAAAAAGGAACTGATGGAGCTATAGAAACTGTTTATGAAATTTGGAGAAATAATCCCGATAAATACTTTTGTACTGATCAGTTTAATAATGAAGCAAACTGGTTAAGTCACTATAAGACTACTGCTCCGGAAATTTTAAGAGATACAGATGGTAAAGTTACTCATGTAGTTTGTGGTCTTGGCACAACCGGAACAGCTATGGGAATTGCAAGATTTGCTAGGGATAACAAACTTTCCTTTAAGGTGATTGGAGTGGAACCAAATCCAGGACATAAGATACAGGGTCTTAAAAATATGAAAGAATCATATCCGCCAAGTATTTATGATAAAAAACTTCTGGGAAAAATTATAAATGTAGATGATGAGGAGGCTTTTTACTGGGCAAGAAGACTTGCTAGAGAAGAGGGTATATTTGTTGGAATGAGTTCAGGTGCTGCTCTTGCAGGAGCTATAAAACTTGCAGAAGAAATCTCAGAAGGACTTATCGTGATTATTTTTCCTGATGGAGGAGAAAGATATCTTTCAACTCCGCTCTGGAGTTTTGAACTTCAAAAAAGAGAATTTACCAAAGAAGCGGATTTAATTCTTACCAATACCTTTTCAGGTAAAAGAGAAGCTTTTTATCCTTTAAGGGAAAAGGAAGTAAAAATTTATACCTGCGGACCTACTTTAAATGCAAGACCTCACATAGGTCTTTATAGAAGGCTTATTACTGTAGATATTTTAAAAGGTTTTTTAAAGTTAATGGGATATAAGATTTTTCATGTGGTTAATCTAACAGATTTTGATGATAAAACCATACATACTGCCTTAGAAAAAAATCTAAATTTAAAGGAACTTACCTCTCAGATAGAAAAGGAGTTTTACCAAGATTTGGAATGGCTAAAGATTGAAAAAGCTGATTTTTATCCTAAGGTTAGTGAGCATTTGGAGGATATGAAAAAAATAGCTATGAGAATACTAGAAAAGGATAAAGCCTATGTTAAATACTCAAGTCTTTATTTTGATATTTCAAGATTTTCTGAGTATGGGAAGCTTTCCAAAATAGATTTAGCCTTTCTTAAACCAGGTGCTACTATTGATCTTGAGGAATATGATAAGGAAGAACCTTTTGATTTTGCCCTTTTAAAGAGGGTACAGATTTTAGAATTGAAAAAGGGATATTTTGTGGAAACTCCTTTTGGAAAGGTTAGACCTACTTGGCACATTCACTGTGCAAGTCTTGTTTTAAAATATCTTGGGGAAGAAATTGATATCTTTACCAGCGGAAGTGATCTCATTTTTCCACATCATGAAAATACAAGAGCTGTTGCTAAGGCTTTAACAGGGAAAGAACCTGCTAAATACTGGGTTCATTCAGGATTGGTCTTTTATAATGGAAAAAAGCTTTCCTCTGAAAATAAAATTACCGTTGATGATATCAAAAATAGAGGATTTTCAGGAAGAACTTTAAGGTTTTATTTTTTAAGAACCCATTACAGAAATCAATTTAATTTCAGTTGGAAGGGGTTAGAGGAAAGTGCCAAAATTCTTGAAAAAATCGATAAATATATAGCCTATTTGGGAGCAAGTCCTGAAAAAAAAGAAAACCAAGAAAAAGAGAGGCTTCTACAAATCTTAAAAGAATTCGAAGAAAACTGGAAAAAGGCATTAAGAGAGGATCTAAACACACCCGTTGTTATTTCTGAACTTATTTCTTTTTTCAAAAAAATCTATCCCTATTTAAGAGAAGGGGTGCCTTCAGAGTATAAAGAGAGAGTATTAAATAGTCTCAAAAAGCTTAATTTAATTTTAAAAATATTTAGGTTTCCTGAGATAATAGAAAAAGAAGAAATTTTAGAAAAAGTGAAACTAAGGGAAAAAGCTAAAAGTGAAAAAAATTATGAATTAGCAGATAAAATCAGAGAGGAACTTGAAAAGGATGGATTTTTTATCTTTGATTTTTTATCAGGTTCAAGAGTAGTTTCTTTGAAAGAGGAGATATGAACATTTCTGAAGTTTTAATGGAAATTTATAAAAGCCTTTATACCTATTTTGGGCCTCAAAATTGGTGGCCTGCAGATACACCTTTTGAAGTATGTGTAGGAGCAATTCTTACTCAAAATGCAAACTGGAAAAATGTTAAAAGAGCTATAGAAAATTTGAAAAAAGAAAATCTTTTAGATCCTTTTAAAATTTATAAACTTTCCTTAGAAAAACTTACTCAACTTATAAAACCCACTGGATTTTATAATGTTAAAGCAAAAAGACTTAAAAATTTTGTTAAATTTTTGGTAGAAAAATATCAAGGGGAATTAGATGCACTTTTTTCTAAGGGACTTTATGAGGCAAGAAAAGAATTATTTAGCATAAAGGGGCTTGGGAAAGAAACTGTAGATAGTATTCTTTTATATGCTGGCAATTTTCCAATTTTTATAGTTGATGCCTATACTTATAGAATTTTAAATCGCCACCTTCTTATTCCAGAGGAAACAACTTATGATGAGATTCAAGCTTTATTTATGGAAAATTTACCTCATGATCCTAAACTTTTTAATGAATTCCATGCCCTTTTGGTTGCCTGCGGAAAAAATTTTTGTAAGAAAAAAGAACCTCTTTGTAACCTCTGTCCCTTAAATTATTTGCATACTACGAAACATGTTATTTTAGAATAATTTTAAATTATACCACATCGGAAGTGGTAGAAAGATAGACAAATGGTTTGGTGTATATTTGCAATTTTGTCAGGTTTTTTTGTTGCTTTAAGTGATGCGTTAAATAAAAAATATCTTTCTTCTTTAGGGCATTCTTATATGGTTGTTGCAAGAACTCTTGGTAGTTTCCCTTTCCTTTTCCCTATTTTTCTTCTTTTAACCTATCAATATAAGGGATTAAATTTCTTTTCTTTTCACTTTATTATCAATATTTCTGTACTTCTTATTTTGGAAATAATAGCAACCATTCTTTATATGAAAGGTATTAAGCTTTCCCCCCTTTCTTTAACTATTCCTTTTCTTTCCTTTACTCCTGTTTTTATCATACTTACAGGATATCTTCTTTTGGGAGAAAAAATCTCTATAGAAGGATTTTTGGGAATAGTTCTTGTCGTAATAGGAAGTTACTGTATCAATCTTCCTTCTATAAAAATGGGCATTTTAGCTCCTATTAAATCTATCAAAAAAGAGAGGGGAAGTTTTTTGCTTCTTCAAGTTGCCTTTATTTATTCTATTACTTCAGTTCTTGGGAAAAAGGGAATAATATTAAGCAATCCTCTTTGGTTTGCTTCGTTTTATTTTTCTATTTTAGGAATAGCCTCGACTTTTGTGATCAAAATTCTTTACAGAATAAAGCTTTGGGATTTTATAAAAAACCACTATAATTCAATTTTATTAGTGGGATTAATTCAAGCACTTATGTGTTATTTTCATATGATAGCCTTAAGTCAAATTGAAACAGCTTATATGATAGCTCTAAAAAGAACAAGTATTCTTTTTGCGGTAATTTTAGGATACTTTATTTTTAAGGAAACACACATTTTAGTAAGACTTTTTGCAGTAGTTCTCATGCTTGCAGGAATTTTTACCATTACCTTTTTAAGATAAAATAAAAATTTAGATGAAAAATTTTAAAGGATATATTCAGGTGTATACAGGAGATGGCAAAGGGAAAACTACCACAGCTATCGGATTAGCAATAAGAGCTCTTGGAGCAGGATTAAAGGTAGCCTTTTTTCAGTTTTTTAAACCTGGCACCTCAAGTGAAGTAAATATCCTAAAAGGTTTCTCACCTCAACTTTATTATAAGGCCTTGGGTAAAGAGGGATTTATAGAAGAAAAAGTAGATCTTGAAACAAAAGAGCTCATTCTTAAAGGTTGGGAAGAAGTAAAGAATTTGGTAAAATCTGAGACCTATAATATAATAGTTCTTGATGAAATTACTTATGCTTTAAACTGGGGATTAATTGATCTGCAAGAATTTTTAGATTTTCTCAAAAACAAGCCGGAAAATTTAGAATTGATTATAACAGGAAGAAACGCCCCTAAAGAGGTTGTAGATTTGGCAGATCTTGTAACAGAAATGAAAAAAGTCAAACATTATTATGAAAAGGGTGTAAAATCAAGAAAAGGAATAGAAAAATGAAAGAAAAGATAGTAAAAAAAATTTTAGAAGGAGAAAGATTAGACGAAAAAGAGGCTTTAAAGCTTTTTGAGTTTAGTTTAGCTGAGCTTGGTTATTTGGCAAGAATAGTTAGATTTAGAATTAATCCCGAAAGAATTGTTACTTATATTGTAGATAGAAATATAAATTATACTAATATTTGTATTTCTGGGTGTAAATTTTGTGCCTATTACAAGTCTCCAGGTTCTTCGGGAGGCTATGTTTTAAGTTTTGAAGAACTTGCCAAAAAAATAGAAGAGACTATAAGCCTTGGAGGATATCAAATTTTGCTTCAGGGAGGTCTTCACCCAGAGCTTCCCCTTTCCTTTTATGAAGAAATGTTAAGATTTATCAAAAGAAATTTTCCTCAAATTCATTTGCATGCCTTTTCTCCCCCGGAAATTGTTCATTTTAGTAAGATTTCAGGCTTAAGTATTAAAGAAGTTCTGGAAAGACTAATCAAAGCAGGGCTTGATTCTATTCCTGGAGGTGGAGCAGAGATTCTTTCAGATAGAGTAAGAAGACTTATTTCGCCAAATAAATGTTCTTCTGAAGAATGGTTACTGGTTATGGAAACAGCTCATAAACTTGGGCTTAAAACCACTGCTACTATGATGTTTGGACATATAGAGACAAAAGAAGAAATAATAGAACATTTATCGAAAATTAGAAACTTACAGGATAAAACAGGAGGTTTTACAGCCTTTATTCCTTGGACTTTTCAGCCAAAAAATACGCGTTTAAGTTATTTAATTAAGGTTGGCGCTGCTGAGTATTTAAAGGTGCTTGCCATTTCCAGGATCTTTCTTGATAACATAAAAAACATTCAGGTCTCTTGGGTTACTCAAGGACCTAAAATAGCTCAAATTGCTCTTGATTTTGGTGGAAACGATTTTGGAAGCACTATGATAGAAGAAAATGTAGTTGCTGCAGCCGGAGTTTCTCACAGACTTAGCGAAGAAGAGATTAGATACTACATAAAAAGCGCAGGATACATTCCTAAAAGAAGAAAAATGGATTATTCCCTTTTAGAATAATTTTTATGGGAGAATTAAAACTTCAGCCCTATCATCATTATTTAATAAGGGCAAAGTGGATAATTCCTATTCTTTCCAAACCTATTTTAGATGGTGCAATAGAAATCAAAAATAAAAAAATAGTAAAGGTAGGTAAATTTAAAGAAATACATAGGGAAGCAGTTTTTGTCAAATTTCTTGATTTTGGAGAAACAGTAATCCTTCCAGCTCTTGTTAATGCTCATACGCATTTAGAGTTATCAGGTTTAAGATCTAAACTTTCTCCTTTTTATGGTGATTTTATTTCTTGGGTTAGAAATGTGATAAAGTTAAAGCAAGAAATGAGTTTAGTTGAAATTAGAGAATCTGCCAAACTTGTACTTTATCATCTTTGGAGGGAAGGAGTAGGGATAATTGGAGATGTAGGGAATACAGCTATAACCCTTGATCTTCTCTGTAATTCCCCTTTTTACGGATATTTTTTTCAAGAAGTTATAAGTTTTAAAGGAGGGTATAATTTAAAAGAAATTCAGTTTAAAGCACCTTCTTCAAACTTCAGAATTACCTATTCAGCTCATGCGCCTTATAGTGTTTCTCCCCTTTTGTTGCAAGCTATTAAATCCTATAATAAAAAAAGAAACAAACTTTTTTGTATTCACTGTGCAGAATCTTTAGAAGAGATAGTATTTTTAAAGAAGGGAGAAGGACCTCTTCAGGAACTCCTTAAAGAAAGGGCACAGTGGAATGAAAATTTTGTTCCTCCTGGAGTAAGTCCTATAAAGTATCTTGATAGCCTTAAGCTTCTTGATGAATATACACTTCTTATTCACGCAGTTCATGTAGATGAAGAAGATTTGAAAATACTTGAAAAGACAAAACCTAAAATTTGCATTTGTCTTGGAAGCAATTTATTTATAGGGGTTGGGATTCCTAAGATAAAAGAATTTCTTAAAGCAGGACTTGATATATGCATAGGTACAGATAGTCTGGCAAGTAATGACAAAATTTCTGTATGGGAAGAGATGAAAACCATCTCTACTTACTGTCCAGATATTTCTCCTGAAGAAATTTTAAAAATGGCAACCCTAAATGGTGCAAAAATTTTAGGATTTGATAAAATGGGAGCAATTTTTCCTGGATATTATCCAAACATACTTGTTTTAGAGATAAAGGATAATTTAAGTGAAAAGCCTGGAGATATTTTAAGAACTTTAATAAATGCTGAAAAGGAGATAAAATTTAGATTTTATGTCTAAATTAAAATTAGGAAGTCCTCTTTATATTAACACCCTACCTTTATTATTTTATTTTCCTCAAAATAATCCAAATTTTGAAATAGTTCTTGAAGTTCCCAAAAAACTTAATAAAAGCTTAGCTAAAGGAGAAATACAGGGGAGCCTTAGTTCAAGTATTTTTTATGCCAAAAATTTTAAGGAATATTTAATACTGCCTGATATTTCCATAAGTGCAGTAGGAGAAGTAAAAAGCGTAATTCTTTATCATAGAGAGCCCTTAGAAAAACTTGACGAAAAAAAAATAGGAATTACTCCTGAAACAGAAAGTTCTTTTAGTTTGTTGAGAATATTATTAGAAGATTTTATAGGTATTAAACCCCGGTATGTGGAACTTACCAAAAATTGGAAAGATCTAACCAAAGAAGAAAAAAAAGAATTTTCAGGATATTTAGCTATAGGAGATGAAGCCTTAATTTTACAATTTAACAGGATTAATAACAGAGATTTTTTAATTACAGACCTTGCTGAACTTTGGTTAAAACATACCCATCTTCCCTTTGTATTTGCTCTATTTATAGTAAGAAATGAAATAGCTCAAAAATATAGTAAAGAATTGAAAGAATTTTGCAGTTATCTTTATTATGCCAGGGCTCGTTCTTTTTCTAATTTAAATATAACTGATTGAAAAAACTTAAAGGAATTTTTATTGAATTTAAAAGAAATTGTTGAAAAAAGCCATTTAGCTCTTCCAAAAGAGTTTATATTTAATTATTTAACACATTTAGAGTATGATTTTTCAGGATTAAAACAGAGAGCTTTTATAACCTTTTGTGAATATTTACTAAAAAAAGGATTAATAAAAGATTTGCCAGAACTTAGATTTTTTGAAATTTTATGAAAAAAGACAAAAAGTTTATTAAGGAAAAATTTGACAAAATTGTTAAAAGATACGATTTGGTGAATTTAATAGGAAGTTTTGGGCAGGATAAATTATGGAGAAAGAAAGTAGCACAGGTTTTAAAATCTACAAAACCACCAATTCTTGATCTTTGTTGCGGTCCTTATACTTTAAGTATAGAAATCTTTAAAAAAAATTTTTATCCTCTTTTTGCTCTGGATTTTAGTTTTTCCATGCTCTATTATGGAAAAAAAAGAATTTCAAACTATCCTATTTATCCTGTTTGTGCTGATGCAGAGGTTTTACCCTTTAAAGAGAACACTTTTGGAGGAATAAGTATCGCTTTTGGTTTAAGAAACTTAACTAATATAAAAGGGGCACTAAAAGAGTTTTATCGAGTTTTAAATCCAAAGGGAAAACTTGTTATTTTAGAATTTTCCTGGCCTAAAAATAAAATTTTTCAAAAGATTTATCAAATTTATCTAGAGAAATATATACCTCTTTTGGGAGGCTTTTTAACAGGGGATAAATCTGCTTATCTTTATCTGGCAGATTCAATTAAAAAATTTCCATCTCCAGAAGAAATTAAAAATATGCTTTTAGAAACTGGTTTTACTGAAGTAAAATATGAACCTTTAACCATGGACATTGTTACCCTTTATACTGCTTACAAAGCCTAATTTTAAAATATTAAAAAAATTTGGAAAGTGAACGAAAAATTAAAAATATCTTTTCTAATCTTGGGATTGTTCAGTTTTTTAATTATTATTGTTTTGTTTTTTATTTATAAAAATTACAAAAAACAAGAAAAACTTTATTTACAAACTATGACCAAAAATTTTGAAGCTCTATACAAAAACAATGCCTATCTTTTAAAGGAGAGATCAAATATTATTTACGATAGTTTTATTAATAAAGAAAAGATAATTAAAATAGTAGTTAAGGCTTCAAAAATTAAAGATATAAAAAGTAAAGAATTTAAGAAATTACGTGAAGAATTATATAAAAAATTATATAATGAATATAATTATATGAAAAATTATGGTTTACAGGAGCTTCATTTTCATCTTCCTGATTATACTAGTTTTATTAGGTTTTATAGGCCTGAGAAATATGGAGATTCACTTAAGGGGGTTAGAAAGTCTTTAGAATTGGTTCATGAATTTAAAAAGCCTGTCAGTTGTTTTGAAATAGGTAGGGTGGTTCACGGTTTTAGAAATGTGTATCCTTTGTTTTACAATGGAGAACTGGTTGGGATGGTAGATGTTGCTTATCACGCAAACTCTATAATTTCAGGTATAGAAAGAGCTTTACCTGTTTATATAGAATTTATTATTGACAGTAATTTAATAAAGAAAAAACTTTTTGAAGACGAACAAAAACTTTATACTAAAAGTCACATTTTTGAAGATTTTTTCATAGATAAAGATGTAAAAACCTTTAGTAAAGAGGCTCAAATAATAAAAGAGGAAATTCAAAACATAGATAAAAATAAGTTTAAAATAGTAGAAAAGAACTTTAAAAATGGAAAAAATTTTTCTATAAATCTTAAAATTAAGGATAAAAACTATTTAATTTCTTTTATTTGTGTTAAAGACTGTGAAGGTA
>PNIK01000105.1 GCA_002877985.1 Thermodesulfobacterium geofontis
GGTCAAATTTAAAATCTGAGGGTGAGGGGTTACCTAAACCCGAGGAGTTCAAATGAATAAAAAGGATAAGATCCGAGATTCAATTCAAAAAATAGGTATAGTTGCGATAGTCGTTTCTAACAGAAGTAAGAATGCTTCTTTGGTTAATCGTATTCTTTCTGAACATTCAGAAATTATTCTCGGAAGACTCGGTCTGCCAAGAAAAGAAGAAGATATAGGAGTTATTACTTTAATTGTAGAAGGAGACACAGACTCTATTGGATCAATGACAGGAAAATTAGGAAACATAAAGGGTGTTTCTGTAAAAAGTTTACTAATCCCTATTAAAAAGGAGTAATAATGATAGAAGTGCAAGAAACAGAAAAAGAAATTGTACAATTTCGAGTAGAAAAGGATTTTTTAGGAGAATTGGAAATACCAAAAGAAGCCTATTACGGAGTTCATACTCAAAGGGCTTTAGAAAATTTTCCTCTTTCTGAGGAAAAAGTTCATAGAGAATTAATTTGGGCTATAGCTTTAGTAAAAAAAGCAGCAGCTTTTGCCAATATGGAATTAGGATTTCTTGAAAAAGAAAAAGCTCAAGCTATTATGAAGGCTTCTGATGAGATAGCAGAGGGGAAATTTGACGATCAAATTTTAGTTAATCCTTTAGCAGGAGGTGCAGGAACTTCTTTTAACATGAACATCAACGAAGTTATTGCTAACAGAGCCATTGAACTTCTCGGATTTGAAAAAGGTAGGTATGACATTATACACCCTTTAGAAGATGTAAATATGGGTCAATCAACAAATGACGTGTTTCCAACAGCAGTAAAAGTGGCAATTGTAAAACTTTTGAAAGAGCTTGCTCAAGAAGTTGCTTTGCTTCAGGGAGCGTTTCAGAAGAAAGAAAAGGAGTATGCAAAAATTTTGAAAGTTGGGAGAACTGAAATGCAGGATGCAGTTCCTGTGACGGTAGGACAGGAATTTTCTGCATGGGCTGAAGCTTTAAATAGAGATTGGTGGAGACTTCATAAGGCAATAGAAAGGGTGAGGCATGTAAATTTAGGGGGAACTGCAGTTGGGACAGGTTTAAACTGTCCTAAAGAATACGTAGAAATAGCTTTAGAAAAACTTAGAGAATTTACTGGGCTTCCTATTGCTAAGGCTGAAAATCTTTTCGAAGCTACCCAAAATACAGATACACTTTGTGAAGTTTCAGGATTTTTAAAAACCCTTGCAGCAGATTTGATAAAGATTGCTTCTGATCTGAGATTTTTAAGTTCAGGTCCTCAAGCAGGAATTGGAGAATTAATAATTCCTCAAGTTCAAGTTGGTTCTTCAATAATGCCAGGCAAGATAAATCCTGTAATACCTGAGATGGTAACTCAAGTAGGAATAAAAGTTATAGCTTCAGATCATGCTATTACTTTTGCCTGCAGTATGGGAAATTTAGAGCTTAATCCCTTTTTACCTCTTATTTCACATGAACTTATAAGTTCTTTAAAACTTCTTAAAAACTGTTGCAAAATATTTAGAAAAAAGTGTGTTTCAGAAATTAAAGTTAACGAAGAAAGATGTAAAGAATTGTTAGAAAAAAGTGCGTGTGTAATAACAGCTTTTGTGCCCTATTTAGGTTATGAGGTCTGTGCAGAAGTCTACAAAGAGTCAATTAATACTAAAAGGAGTATTAAAGAACTTCTTATGGAAAAGGGATATTTTACTTCTGATGAGATAGAAAAAATTTTAGAGCCTGGGGAGTTGACGACTCCAGGTTTTGCAGGTTTTGAATATTTAAAATCTAAAACAGACCACACAAAAGGGGGTGTTTAAAAAATGGCTAAAGTTTACATAACACCAAAAATTAAAGAGTGGATAGAAAAAAGAATTAAAGAGGATGAAGTAATAAGGTATATGGATAACGGAAAGGATTTTATAAACGATGATGAAATCTGGGAAAAGCTTGAGAGACATAAGAATCCTGATCCGAAGCAAGTAAGAGATGTTCTTCAAAAGTCACTTTCTATAGAACTTCTTACTCCTGATGAAACAGCCGTTCTTTTAAATGTAAAAGATCCAGAGCTTTGGGAGGAGATGTTCGAAACAGCTAAAATGGTAAAGAAAAAGGTTTATGACAACAGAATTGTTACTTTTGCTCCACTTTATTGTGGAAATCTTTGTGTTAATAATTGTCTTTACTGTGGTTTTAGAAGGGATAATGAAGTTATAAAAAGAAGGGTTTTAACTATAGAAGAGGTTAAGAGAGAAGCCGAGGTTCTTGCTGGAGAAATAGGGCATAAACGTTTAATTGTTGTTTATGGTGAGCATCCTGCAACAGATGCCAATTATATAAGAGACACCATAGAAGCTATCTATTCTGTAAAAGTAAAAACAAGAAATGGTTATGGACAGATAAGAAGAGTTAATGTAAATGCAGCTCCTATGTCAATAGATGAGTTAAAAATGCTTAAAGAAGTAGGAATAGGAACGTATCAAGTTTTCCAGGAGACTTATCATCATAAGACCTACGCAGAGGTCCATCCTAAGGGTACGATAAAGCATCATTATCAATGGAGACTTTACTGTCATCATAGAGCTTTAGAAGCAGGAGTTGATGACGTAGCTTTAGGGGTTCTTTTTGGGCTTTATGATTGGAGATTTGAAGTAATGGGACTTGTTTATCATGCATGGGATTTAGAGAAAAAATTTGGAATAGGTCCACACACTATTTCATTTCCGAGACTTGAGCCAGCAGCAAATACACCTTTTATTCAAGAAGCAAAATATAAGGTTTCAGATGAAGATTTCATAAAATTAATCTGTATTTTGAGACTAGCAGTTCCTTATACAGGTCTCATTTTAACCGCAAGGGAACCAGCTCATTTAAGAAGAAAAATTATTTCTATGGGATTAATTACTCAAACAGATGCTTCAACAAAAATAGGAATTGGTGCTTATTCAGACAGATATACTGAGCAAGAGCTTGAAAGACAGCAATTTGAATTAGGAGATACGAGAAGTCTTAATGAAGTAATAAGAGAGCTTGCGGAAATGGGCTACATTACAAGTTTTTGCACAGCTGGTTATCGATGTGGTAGAACAGGAGATAAGATCATGACGCTTCTTAAAACCGGAAGAGAAGCCATATTCTGTAAACTTAATGCTATTCTTACATTTAGAGAATGGCTTGATGATTTTGCATCTCCAGAAACGAAAGCTGTAGGAGAAAAGGTTATCCAAAAAGAGTTTGAAGAGACGAAAGAAATGGTATCTCCCAAAGTATACGAAAGACTATTAGAACTTTACAGGAGAATCCAAAATGGAGAGAGGGACCTTTATTTCTAAATTTACTAAACTTGCTGATGAAATAAAAGAAAAATACGGAGTAAGTATTTGGCTTGTTGAGATTCTTGGAAGAAGGCGGTCTTTTGTGGCAGGGCATAAAGAAGATGCCTTTTTGCCTCCTGAAGAGATTTTTCTTAATGAAAAATTTGCTGTAGTTTCGAATGAATGGGAGAAAATTCCGCAAGAAGAAAAGGAAAAATTTTTAAATACTTTAAAAAAAGAGCTTGAAAAATGAATATAGTTCCTAAGGGACAAAGACTTCACATAGCACTTTTTGGTAGAAGAAATGTAGGAAAATCATCTTTGATAAATGCTCTTACAGGGCAAGAACTTGCTATAGTTTCGGATATTCCAGGGACAACCACTGATCCTGTAGCTAAGGCTATGGAAATATTGCCTCTTGGACCTGTTATAATAATCGATACTGCAGGAATTGACGACGTTGGGCTACTTGGAGAATTGAGAAAAAAGAAATCCTACGAAGTGATGTCAAAAACTGATCTTATTTTACTTGTAATAGACCCTTCTCAGGGAATTGGCGAATTTGAAGAGGAAGTTATAAAAAGGGCAGAAGAAACAAATACACCAGTTATTTATGTAATAAACAAAATAGACCTTTATCCACAAGCAAAGAATGGAAATTTTCCAGAACCGAAGGTTTTCGTAAGTGCATTAACAGGAGAGGGAATAGACGAATTAAAGCAAGCCATTATAAAATATGCCCCAAAAGATTGGACACTTCCTACTATTGTTGGAGATCTTATAAATCCCGGAGACGTAGTTATATGTGTTATACCTGTTGATAAAGCAGCACCTAAAGGAAGATTAATTTTACCTCAGCAAATGGTTATAAGAGATATCATAGATAATGAAGCTATGGCTTTGGTAGTGAAAGATAGAGAGCTTTCTTATGCTTTTAGATATTTAGATAAAAAACCAAGTTTAGTGATAACTGATGCCTCTGTCTATACTAAAGTGTCAGCGGATACACCTCCTGACATAAGGCTTACTTCTTTTTCAATTCTTTTTGCAAGATATAAGGGAGATTTGCAAACTCTGGTTGAGGGAGTGCTTGCAGTTAAAAATTTAAAGCCAGGAGAGAAAGTTCTTATTGCTGAAGCTTGCACTCACCATCCTATAGAAGATGATATAGGAAGAGTTAAAATTCCAAGATGGCTTAGAGCTCAAGTAGGAGGGGAGCTTGAAATTGAAGTAAAAGCAGGAGGAGGGCCTCTTCCTGAAAATCTTAAAGAATACAAACTTATAGTGCACTGTGGTGCTTGCATGTTAAATCGTAAAGAAATGTTGTCAAGAATAATGCAAGCAAGAAGAGCAAAAGTTCCAATTGTTAATTACGGAGTACTTTTAGCTCACATGCATGGAATTCTAAGAAGAGCTCTTTCCCCCTTCCCTCATCTTCAAGCATTAGTTTCTTCCGAATATAAAAGTTATGAAAAAAAAGCTGAGATTTTAAAATGTATAAGAAACTTCCTATACCAAAGAGTACAAATTTCTTAGAAGAAAGAATTTTAGAAAAGTCTTTTAAAGGTATAAAATTTTCAAGAGAGGAATTAGCTTATCTTCTTTACGAATTAGATTCAGAATCACTTTATGCACTTGCTGATAAAATAAGAAAGGAACAAAGGGGAAATCTTGTATTCTTAAGAGCGATTATAGAGTTTTCGAATTATTGTCGTAATAACTGTCTTTATTGTGGAATAAGAAGAGACAATAAAGAATTAAAAAGATATCGAATGAAAGAAAAAGAAATTTTGGCTGAAGCTGAAAAATTAGTTTTAAAGGGTTTCAAAACTATAGTTTTACAGTCAGGAGAAGACCCCCTTTGGGATGCAAAAAGACTTTCTAAGGTAGTTAAAGAAATTAAAAAATTCGGCGTAGCAGTAACTCTTTCTGTAGGAGAATTAGATTATAAGGATTATGCAATTTTAAGAGAAGCTGGGGCAGATAGGTATTTATTAAAACACGAAACCATAGACAAAAAGCTTTTTTCTTGGTTAAAACCTGATACAACTTTGGAAAAAAGGATAAGATGTCTTTTTTGGTTAAAAGAATTAGAATATGAAGTTGGGGCTGGATGTATTATTGGTCTTCCAGGACAAACTTTAGATTCACTAATTGATGATCTACTATTTCTTCAAGAATTAAAACCGGATATGGTAGGACACGGGCCTTTTATTCCTCATCCAAAAACACCTTTAGCTGGTTTTCCGTATGGAAATCCAGAATTGGTTTTGAAGATAGTTGCTTTAACAAGAATTATACTTCCCTATGCTAACATACCTGCAACTACCGCACTTGGCGTAATTAATCCAGTTTACAGAATTAAAGCCTTTTATGCAGGAGCAAATGTAATAATGCCAGATCTGACCCCTGAAAAATATAAGACTTTTTATGAGATTTATCCTGGAAAAGGTATTCAAAAATTTGATCTTAACGGATGGCTTGAAACATTTAGAAAAATGGGAAGAAAAACCGATTTAAGCCCAATAAATTATCACTAAAAAACTTTAAAATTTTCTTCAATAACTTTTTTTCTTGTAAAACCAAAAAGCTGTGTTAATTTTTGTTTAGCTTAAAACAGTAAAAGTTAAAAAAGCATGTTTGAGAATTTGAGTGAAAGATTAGAAAATGCATTAAAGAAGTTTAAGGAAAAAGGGAAACTTGATGCTGATGATATAAAGAAAGGACTAAGAGAGGTTCGTTTAGCCCTTTTAGAAGCTGATGTTAACTATAAAGTTGTTAAAGATTTTATAGCTCGTGTAGAAGAAAGGGCTCTCTCTTCAGAAGTCATAGAAAGTCTTACTCCATTTCAGCAAATAATAAAGATAGTGTATGAAGAATTGGTAAAAACCCTTGGAGGAGAAGCGAAGGGTTTAGACCTTGGTGGGCAAAAACCTGCTAAAGTCCTCTTAGCAGGGCTTCAGGGTTCTGGTAAGACAACAACCGCAGCAAAACTTGCAAGATTTTTGAAGAAAAAGGGACATCATCCATTACTCGTTTCAGCTGATGTCTATCGTCCTGCTGCAATTGAGCAATTAAAAATTTTAGCCAAAAGAGTTGAGGTTCCCTTTTATGAACCAAAACCTGAGGAAAAGCCTTTAGAGATAGTAAAAAATGCTATAGAAATGGCTAAGGCAAATGGGAGAGATATAGTTATTATTGACACTGCAGGAAGACTTCATATTGATGAAGATTTAATGCAAGAACTAATAGAAATAAAACAGACTTTCAACCCTTCAGAAGTTTTACTTGTTGCTGATGCTATGATGGGGCAGGATTCAGTAAATGTAGCAAAAACCTTTAATGAAAGGGTTGGTATAACAGGAATTATTCTTACTAAGATAGAAGGAGATGCAAGAGGAGGAGCAGCGCTATCTATAAAAGAAGTTACAGGATGTCCAATTAAGTTTTTAGGTGTTGGAGAAAAGCTTGATGCCTTAGAAGTTTTCTATCCTGAGAGACTTGCTGGAAGAATTCTTGGAATGGGAGATATATTAACTCTTATAGAAAAGGCTCAAGAAGCTCTTGATATAAAAAAGGCTAAAGAGTTAGAAAAAAAGATAAAGAAGCTTGAGTTTGATCTTGAAGATCTAAGAGAACAGCTTCGTCAGATGAAAAAATTAGGGTCTATAAGAGATATACTTGAATTTCTTCCAGGAATAGGGAAAAAACTTAATGAGATAGAATTTGATGAAAAGGAGCTTGTAAAAATGGAAGCAATTATAAATTCAATGACCAAGGAAGAAAGGAGAAATCCACGAATTATAAATGCAAGTAGAAAAAGAAGAATAGCTAAAGGAAGCGGAACAACTATCCAGGATGTAAATAAATTATTGAGAAGTTATGAAGAAATGTTAAAGCTTCTTAAACAGATGAGGTCTCCAGGAAGATTACAGAACATGATAAGAAGACTTATGGGTATGTAAGCCAAAGAATTGTCAAAAATAAAAGAGGTGTTAAAATTAAAAAACTTTAAAAATTTTATTAAAAGGGGGTAGAATAGGTGCCTGTAAGAATTAGACTTATGAGATTTGGGAGAAAAAAGAGACCTTTTTACAGGGTTGTTGCTGCAGACTCTCGTGCACCGAGAGATGGTAAATTTTTGGATATTTTAGGTTATTATGATCCATTAAAGGAGCCTTTTGAGTTTAAGGTAGATGAAGAAAAAGTAAAAATGTGGCTTGAAAGAGGAGCAGAACCTACAGAAACAGTCAGAGCACTTTTAAGAAGAATAGGGATAAAGGTTGATAGAAAAACCTAAAAGAGGGGATCTGAAGGAGGTTAGGAATGAGCAAACTCAAAGATCTGGTTGAGCACATTGCTAAAGTGCTGGTTGACAATCCTGATGCTGTGCAGATTAATGAAATAGAGGGAGAACAAACTTCTGTAATTGAATTAAAGGTAGCCAAGGAAGACCTTGGGAAAATTATTGGTAAGGAAGGCAGAACTGCAAAAGCTATCAGAACCATTCTCGGAGCTGCCTCAAGTAAACTTCGCAAAAGGGTAGTATTAGAAATTATTGAATAGTGTTAATACCTATTGCTAAGATATTAACCACTCACGGAATAAAGGGAGAGTTAAAAGTCTCTCCCCTACTTTCTTACTCTGAAATACTTCTTCAGATAAAAAAATTCTATCTTAACAAAAATAAGGAAAGACCTTTAGAAGTTGAAACCATAAGAAAAGGTCCAGGTTATAACGTTTATCTTATTAAATTCAAAAATGTGGAATTTGAAGAAGCTCAGAATTTAACCAATCAAACCTTGTATATAGAGCTTGAAGACTTACCAGATTTAGAAGAGGATGAGTTTTATTATTATCAGATTATTGGTTTCAAAATAAAGGACAAAAGTAATTATTTTTGGGGGGAAATAAAAGAGATAATGCCGATGGGAGAGTATGACCTTATCCTTGTAAAAAACAAAAAAGGAGAAGAGTTTTATGTACCTTTAGTAGAAGAGTATGTAGAGGAAATAGATTTTCAAAATAAAGTTCTTCTGGTAAAGGATATAAAGGATCTCGTAGAAAGTCAAAAGCCTTAAAAATTTTATGCAAATAGACATAATAACCATTTTTCCTGAATATTTTGAATCTCCGCTAAAAGTAGGATTACTGGGCAAGGCTTTAGAAAAAGGGCTTTTAAAAATAAACCTTTATAATCTTCGTTATTTTACTGAAGATAAACATAAAACTGTAGATGATAAGCCTTTTGGTGGTGGAGAAGGAATGGTTTTTAAGCCAGAACCGTTTTATAAGGCAATTTCTCACATAAAGACTTCAGATCCATTAGCCTGGGTTATATACCTTTCTCCCCAAGGTGAAGTTTTAACTCAAAAAATTGTTGAAAGGCTTTCTCAGAAAAAACACTTGGTTCTTATTTGTGGAAGATACGAAGGAATTGATGAAAGGATAAGGGAAAATTTTGTTGACGAGGAAATTTCTATAGGTGATTATGTAGTTTTTGGAGGTGAGGTTGCAAGCCTTGTTTTAATAGAAACAGTAGCAAGACTCATTCCTGGAGTAGTTGGGAAAAAAGATTCTGTGGAAAAGGAATCCTTTTCTGCTGGGCTTCTAAAATATCCCTGTTATACCAGGCCAAGAGAGTTTATGGGTTATAGGGTCCCAGAAATTCTTTTAAGCGGAAATCATGCAGAGATAGAAAGATATAGAAGAAGAAAGTCTTTAGAAATAACACTTAAAAGGAAACCCTATTTGTTTAAAAATGTAGAACTTTCTGAAGAGGACAGAAAAGTTGTAGTAGAACTACTTAAAACCCATCGTTTTTACGTGTTTTTGATTCACTATCCAGTTTACAATAAGCGAGGAGACAGAATAGCTTCAGCTATTGCCAATTTTGATTTACACGATCTTTCAAGGCTTGCAAGAACTTACGGATTAAAGGGTGTCTACATTATTCAACCCCTTGAAGATCAGAGAAAACTTGCAGAGGAATTAATTGAATACTGGATGAGCAAAAAAGGAGCTCAGTACAATCCTTTAAGAAAAGAAGCTATAAAACTTGTAAAATTATTTGACAGTTTAGATAACGCTATTTCTGAAATAGAAAAAACTGAAGGAGAAAAACCTATTCTTTTAGGGACAGATGCCTCACCTAAAAGGAAATACGTAAGTTGTGAAGAAATAAGAAAATTTTTGTGGGAAAAACCTATTGCTTTAGTTTTAGGAACTGCCTGGGGACTCTGTGAAGAGGTACTTGATAGATGTGATTATTTTTTAGAACCTATTTGGGGAAGACTTGATTCTTATAATCATCTTTCAGTTCGCTCTGCAGCCTCAATTTTTATCGACAGAATCCTTGGAATCTACAGCTTTTATAAAAAATCTTAGGTTAAAACCGATAGTTAATAGATTTTGTAAAAAGGATAGTATCAAATGTATATCAATTTCGACCATAGGGAGGATAATAAAGTATTTGAAAAGAGATTTAATAGGACGCTTGAGGAGCAATTTATGGATTTTAGGGATTGGCAATTAGATGATATAATACAGAAAGACCACACAGAGGAATGGAGGGAAAAGCACCTTTAGAATATTTTCTTGATAAAAATTGCTTGATAAAAATTTAAAAAACTTTTTCTGGTCTCAAAAAATATAGACGCATACAAAAGCTTGACAAACTAAAATATTTTATTAAATTTATTAAATTTAAAAACATTTATATTATAGGGGGTAATAAGGGTGCCACATCATAAGTCAGCTAAAAAGGCATTAAGGCAAAGTGAAAAAAGAAGATTAAGAAATAGGGCTTTTAAAAGTAGAGTAAAAACTGAAATTAAAAAGTTTTTAAATTATTTACAGTCTGGAGATTTAGAAAAAGCTGAGGCACAGTTAAGACTTACTCAGAGTTTACTTCACAAAGGTGTGAGTAAAGGGATTTTTCATTGGAAAAAGGCAGCTAATAAAATATCCAAACTTTTTCAAAAATTTAATCAAGTTAAACTTCAGGCTACCACCCAATAATAAATGGGGATGTAGCTCAGCTTGGGAGAGCGCCGGAATCGCACTCCGGAGGTCGGGGGTTCGAATCCCCTCATCTCCAGAATATTTAAATTAAAATTCCAGAAAGTTTAGCTTTCTGATATCTACGAACTTTAAAGATAAAGCATTATTTAAAAATTAAATCAACCCTTAAAGGTTGACAGAAAATATTTACATTGTTAAAAGATAATTTTGATGGTATTATATTGCCAAAAAACAGGAGTTATTAAAATATGAAAAATGGAAAGGAGAGTAAATTAGAAAAGCTTGAAAAAGAGTTAACATATAAAGCTAAACATGTTTATGAAGTAATAGATAAAGAAGAAAAAAATTATCTGGAAAATTTAGCTAAGGAATATATAGAGTTTCTCTCTATAGTTAAGACCGAAAGAGAAACAGTAGAATTTGGGAAAGATCTTCTTGATAAAGGAGGTTTTAGAGAAAATCAATTTGATAGAGGATATTTTATTTATAAAAATAAATTTTTAGCTTGCTGGAGGCTTGGTAAAAAACCAATTACAGAAGGTTTAAGAATTATTGTTAGCCATATTGATACCCCAAGACTTGACTTAAAACTTCACCCACTTTTTGAGGACACAGATTTAGCCTTTTTAAAAACCCATTATTATGGAGGTATAAAAAAATATCACTGGGTGGCCCAACCCCTTGCCTTACATGGAGTTGTAGCTAAGAAAGATGGAAAATTAATCAAGATAGTTATAGGAGAGGATAAAAAAGATCCTGTTTTTACTATTTGTGATTTACTTCCCCATCTTGCTAAAAAAGTTCAAGCTGAAAAAAAGCTTTCAGAGGCTATAGTTGGTGAAAAATTAAATGTTTTGGTAGCAGGCATTCCTGTAGAAAATAAAGATGAAAAAATAAAAGAAAGAATAAAACTTAAATTTTTAGAACTTATTTACAAAAAATACGGGATAAAAGAAGAAGATTTTGTATCTGCTGAATTATATATAGTTCCAGCTGGTTTAGCTCGGGAGGTTGGACTTGATAGAGCTTTTATAGGAGGATATGGACAAGATGATAGAATTTGTGCTTTCACATCTTTAAAAGCCTTTTTGGAAGTAGAAAATCCAGAATATACTAATCTAATTTTATTTATGGATAGAGAAGAAATAGGTTCTGAAGGAAATACCTCTGCAAAAAGTAGAATTTTTGAAGGAATTATATATAACCTCATTAAAAATTTTGGGCTTTCTCCTACTGCAGATACTTTTTTTAATATAATGACTAAAACTAAAGCCATTTCTGCAGATGTAATCGCAGGAATTGACCCTAACTATATAGAAGTTCATGATAAACTTAATGATGCAAAACTCGGATTTGGAATAGCAGTTAGTCGCTATACCGGGCATGGAGGTAAATATTTAGCCAACGAGGCTCATGTTGAGTATTTAGCTTGGCTTCTTAAAAATTGGGATGAAAACAAGGTAATCTATCAGGTTTGTTCTATGGGAAAAGTGGATGAGGGAGGCGGGGGAACAGTTTCTAAATATTTTGCTTCCTACGGTATGGATATAGTTGATGCAGGTCCACCTTTACTTTCCATGCATTCTCCCTTTGAAATTGCTCATAAGGGCGATCTTTATATGACCTATAAAGCCTTTAAGACCTTTTTGAAGATCTAAAACAAATGTCTCTAAAAGAAGGAGATTATGTTTTACTTCTAACCTCTGATGAAAAATCCTACCTTGTAGAAATAAAGGATCTCAATTTTTATACTCATAAAGATTATTTAAATTTAAAGGATTTAATAGGAAAAAACTACGGAGATATCATTCTCGGAAAAAAGGGAGAAAAATTTTATCTTTTAAAGCCTACAATTTATGATTTTTTAAAGAAAATAGAAAGGGTAACCCAAATTGTTTATCCTAAGGACATAGGATACATTATTTTAAAACTTGATATAGCACCTGGAAAAATAGTTCTTGAATGTGGAGGAGGCTCAGGAGCACTTACCTCAGCATTTGCCTATATGGTTGGAGAAGAAGGAAAGGTAATTTCTTATGAGAAAGAAATTAAGTTCCAGGAAGTTGCTAAGAAAAATCTTAAAAAATTGGGAATTTTACATAGAGTAATTTTTAAAAATGTAGAGGTATTAGAGAGTTTTGAAGAAAAAGAGGTTGATGCGGTTTTCCTTGATTTAAAAACTCCTTGGGATCTTATAAAAGGTGCTTGGGAAGCTTTAAAAGGTGGACACCCCCTTGGTATTTTAGTTCCTACAGCTAATCAAGTTTCTCAATGTTTATCAGAAATTGAAAAATATCCCTTTACAGATGTAGAAGTAGTGGAAATACTTTTAAGGCATTATAAAACCAATCCAGAAAGGCTTCGTCCTGAAGATAGAATGGTTGCTCACACAGGATATTTAATATTTGCCAAAAAGGTTTTTGAAAAATAATGCCCCTTTCCGTACATTTAACCTCTAAAAAACTTATTTCTGAAAAGGAAGTTGAGGTATTAAAGAAAAAAGCGGAAAAAACCTTAAGGCATTTAAAGCTTCATCATAGAGAAGTATCTTTAGTTTTTACAGATAATAAACATATTAAAAAACTTAATACTCAGTACTTAGGAAGATCTCATCCTACAAATGTTTTAGCCTTTTCTTTTATTAAAGAGAAGTCTTCCATCTCTAAACTTTTAGGAGAAGTAATTATTTCTGTTGAAAAAGCAAAAGAAGAAGCAGAATTTTATAGACTTGATTTTAAAAATTACCTTTTTGCTTTAATTATCCACGGGCTTTTGCATCTTTTAGATTATAATCATGAGAAAGGATATTTTTCACCCTTTTTAATGCTCAGAAATGAGTTAAACTTACTTAAAAAACTTGCTTTCAAAAAGGGTAAAACTGAGATTATAAATTTTATTAAAAGGAGGGAATATATGCCTGCAAAGCTTGCAGTAAATGTAGATCATGTAGCAACAGTTAGAGAAGCAAGAAAAACCTATTACCCTGATCCTGTACATGCTGCAGTACTTGCAGAACTGGGAGGAGCTGATGGGATAGTAGTTCATTTAAGACTTGATAGAAGACATATTAAGGAAAGGGACGTGAGAATCATTAAAGAAATTATAAAAACAAAACTTATTTTGGAGATGGCTATAGATAAAGAATTGATCAAATTCGCTAAGGAAATAAAACCTTATCAAGTTACTTTGGTCCCTGAAAGAGTAGAAGAAATTACTACTGAAGGTGGAATGAATTTAGAAGGAAGGGTAGATGAGGTTAAAAAGGTAGTTAAAGAGCTTAACGAAGCAGGAATAAAAGTGAGCCTTTTTTTAAATCCTGATGAAAAAACCATAAAGCTTGCCAAAAAGACGTCTGCTCAAATAATAGAGCTTCATACAGGAATGTATGCTGAGGCTGAAACAGAGGAAAAAAGGGAAGAAGAACTTAATAAAATTGAGGTTGCTGCAAGATTAGCTAAAGATCTTGGTTTCGTAGTTCATGCTGGGCACGGATTGAATTATGAAAATATAGGACCTATAGCAGCTATACCCCAAATAGAAGAGTTTAGCATTGGTCACAGTATAATTTCAAGAGCTATCTTTGTAGGGATAAAGGATGCTGTAAGAGAAATGAAAGAACTAATTTTAAGGGCAAGGGGTTAAATAAAATTTATAAAGAGGAAATTTTTTTATTAAATTTATTAACTCTTCTAAGGTTAAAGTTTCAGAGCTAAAAATAATAACTAATCCAGAGTTTTGATTCTCTAATAATGGCAAAATAATTGCCTTATAATTTTCTCTTTCGTAAAGTTTTGCTTTAAATTCTTCTATTTCCAAATCCTTTAAGTTCTCTTCAGAAAATCCACTTAAAGAAAAAAAGAGAGATTTCCAATTATTGATAAGGTTTTTGCCTCTATATAAGCTAACTTTGAGTTTATTATTAGAATTTTTGTAAATTCTTTTTTCTATTAATACATTTCCAAAAATGTTGAAAGATTCTTTTTTTACTGGTTTTGCTTCAAATCCATCAAGATTAATAAAAAACTCATTACTGTCTAAATCTAAATTTATAATCTTGCAATTTTCGGCAGAATTTTCCAAATTATTAGAATAGGCAGATTCAAAAACTAACAAAAATAAAATAAAAATAAAAAATTTTTTCATTAAAATTTACTCTTTCAGAGGTTTCACCTTTAAAACAAGTCCTCTTTTTTCAACTACTATCACCTTTTTTCCTTTAGGAATATATTCATCAGAGATGGCCTTCCATATTTCACCTTCTACAAAGATTTTTCCTTCTTCAGGTCCCACATCTTCTATCACTTTTCCCATTTTATCAATTAAAGCTTCTTTTCCTGAAACAGGCTTTTTTCTAAGTGTTTTTACAGCTAAATAGGTTATTCCTACTAAGGCTGCAGAAACGGTTAAAATTACTGTATATAAAAAGGGCTGATAAACTCTTAGAGAAGGAGGATTTTTTCCAAAAAGCATAAGTGATCCTAAGAGAAGACAGATTGTTCCTCCAAGAGCAAGAAGTCCATGGGAGGCTACCTGCAATTCTAAAAAGAAAAGGATTCCACCTAAGATAATTAAAGCTAAACCTGCATAATTAACAGGCAAAATACTCAAACCTACCAAAGCAAGAATTAGGCAAATTGCTCCTATTACTCCAGGGAAAATAGTTCCTGGATGGGAAAATTCAAAATAAAGTCCAGCAAGTCCAAGCATTAAAAGAAAATAAACTAAATTTGGATTAGTTAGGATTTTTAATATTTTTGTTTTTAAATCTTCTTTGATTTCACTTATTTCGCTACCTTTCAATTCTAAAGGGATAGATTTTTCATTTATTAATACACTTCTTCCATGAGCTTTTTGGATAAGATCATCCAAGTCTTTTGCTATCATTTCTATTACTCCTAAACTAAGAGCTTCAGTTTCTGTAATACTTCTGCTTTTTTTCACTGCTTCTTCAGCAAATTTTTCGTTTCTTTTTCTCATCTGAGCAAGATTTTTAGCCCAGGTAACCAAATCATTGGTAATCTTTTCCATTACCTTTTCATCAGCTTTTCCTGTAAGCTCTATAGGATGAGCAGCACCTACACGGGTTCCAGGAGCCATAGCTGCTAAATGAGAGGCAAGTAAAATGAAGGTTCCTGCTGAAGCTGCCCTTGCTCCAGAAGGACTTACATATACAATTACAGGAACTTTGCTCTGCAAAATCTCTTTAACAATTTCTCTTGTAGATTCAACTAAACCACCTGGTGTGTCTAATTCTATAATTAAAGCCTTAGCATTTTCTTTGTTAGCTAAATCAATACTGTAGATTAAAAAATTAGCAATAACTGGAGTTATGGGGGCATCAATTTTAACTAAAAAAACTTTATTCTCTTTGCAGAAACCAGAAGAGTACAAAAAGACACCAATAATAAAAGAAAACAATTTAAGAAATTCTAAAAATTTCCTCATAAAGTTTCCTAAATTTTTGTAAGTCTTCCCATAATAAACGTTTAACAGCAGGATTTTTAAGTATATAACTTGGATGATAGGTAAAAAGAATGATAAAATCTTTTAATTTAATAGGTTGTCCTCTTACAGAAGAAAAGGTAGGGGTGTTATTAAAAAATATTTTTGGAGGTGTAAAACCAAGAGCCAAGATAAGTTTTGGTTTTATAAGTTTGACCTGTTTTAGAAGATAGGTCTTGCAGGCTGAAATTTCTTCCGATTCTGGTGGCCTTCCTCCAGGAGTTTTACATTTTACTGCATGAGTGATAAAAAAGTCTTTTCTTGTTAAATTTATACTTTTTAAGATTTTTTCTAAAAGTTCTTCCATAATACCTACAAAGGGTTTTCCATAAAAATCTTCATCTTTATCTGGGAATTCACTTATAAGCATAAGCTTGGCTTCTAAATTCCCTTCACCCCATATAGGTTGCTTTCTTACTCTATGGAGTGGACATTTTTCACAATTGACCAAAGTATTTTTAAGTTTTTCTAAAGTATTTTCAGATAAATAAGTATTATTTTGTAATAATTTTTTAAAATTTTTATTAGCAGGTATATAGTTGAACCCTAATTCATTTAAGTAAAGAAAGTATTTTTTTATTTCTTTTACTAAATCCATAATTTTTATAAAAATTATATAGATAAATTTCAATCTTGTCAAAACTTCTTATATAGATTAAGATTTTTAAGATAATTTTTGGGGAGGTAGCTAAATATGGGAAAGATAAAGCTTAGAAGTGATTTTACTCTTGAGGTTCCAGATGATCCTGAAATTCCTTATATAATGGGAGATGGAATCGGTCCAGATATTATGAAAGCAACTCTAAAAGTTTTAAATGCAGCAGTTGATAAGGCTTATCATGGTAAGAGAAAAATCCTTTGGATAGAGGTTTTGGCAGGGGAGAAGGCTTATAGGGAAACAGGTAATTATTTACCAGAAGAAACATTACAAACTATAAAGAAATGCATTGTTGCTATTAAAGGTCCCCTTACCACACCTGTAGGGGGTGGGTTTAGAAGTCTTAATGTTACTTTAAGACAAGTTCTTGATCTTTATGCCTGTGTGAGACCGGTAAAATGGATTCCGGGAACTCCTTCACCTGTAAAATATCCGGAAAAAGTAAATATGGTAGTATTTAGAGAAAACACAGAAGATGTTTATGCAGGAATTGAATATCCTGCGGGTTCAAAGGAGGCTAAAAAACTTATAGAATTTATAAAGGAAAATTTTGGAAAGGAGATAAGAGAAGATTCTGGAATAGGAATTAAACCCATAAGTAAATTTGGGACCTATAGACTTGTCCGAAAAGCTATAAAATATGCTTTAGAAAATGGTTATCCAAGTGTAACCCTTGTGCATAAAGGTAACATAATGAAATATACAGAGGGAGCTTTTAGAAACTGGGGATATGAATTGGCTAAAGAAGAATTTTCAGACAAAATCGTTTTTGAGTCTGAAATTTTTGAAAAATATCCTGATGGTGTTCCTGAAGGAATTGTAATAATAAAAGATAGAATTGCTGATGCCATGTTTCAGTGGGCACTTTTGAGACCTGAGGATTACAGCATTCTTGCAACCACTAATTTAAATGGAGATTATCTTTCAGATGCCCTTGCAGCTCAAGTGGGTGGTTTAGGTATGGCTCCGGGTGCTAATATTGGAGATGGTTATGCCATTTTTGAAGCTACCCATGGATCTGCTCCTAAATATGCAGGGCTTGATAAAGTTAATCCCTCTTCTCTTATTCTTTCTGGAAAAATGATGCTTGAATATATAGGTTGGAAAGAGGCTGGAGAACTTATCTGGAAAGCCTTAACTAAAACAATCCAACAAAAGATTGTAACTTATGATCTAGCAAGACAACTTGAAGGAGCAAAAGAGGTTAAATGCTCTGAATTTGCAGAAGCTATTATAAAAAACATTTATGAAGAAGAATAAAGTCTTCAAAGCGCAGATGAATTAGGAGGCTTTTTATGAAAAAATATGATTTTTCTTCTATAGAAGCTAAGTGGCAGAAGCTCTGGGAAGAGAATAAAATTTTTGAAGTGAAGAGAGATTCCTCAAAACCTAAATATTATGTTTTAGAAATGTTTCCCTATCCTTCGGGAAGAATTCATATGGGACATGTGAGAAATTATACTCTTGGAGATATTTTAGCTAGGGTAAAGAGAATGAAAGGATACAATGTTCTTCACCCTATGGGATGGGATGCCTTTGGACTTCCTGCTGAAAATGCAGCACTTAAACACGGAATTCACCCAGCTAAATGGACCTATTCAAATATAGATTATATGAGAGAACAATTAAAGAAACTTGGATTTAGTTATGATTGGAGTAGAGAATTTGCAACCTGTGATCCTGAGTATTACAAACATGAACAAAGGTTTTTTATAGAAATGTATGAAAGAGGTCTTGCCTATAGAAAAAAAACTTTAGTTAACTGGTGTCCATCCTGTCATACAGTTCTTGCCAATGAACAGGTAGAAGATGGAGCTTGTTGGAGATGCGGAACAGAAGTTACTCTTAAAGAAATGGAAGGATGGTTTCTTAAAATTACCGCTTATGCTGAAGAACTTTTAGAAGATCTTGAAAAACTCGAGGGACACTGGCCTGAAAAAGTTATTACTATGCAAAGAAACTGGATAGGTAAAAGTGAAGGAGCAGAGATAAAATTCCCCATACCAGAAATACAAGAGGATCTCATTGTCTATACAACCCGTCCTGATACCCTTTTTGGAGCAACTTTTGTTTGTATGTCACCAGAACATCCAGTAGCAGAAAAAATTGCAGGGAAAAAAGGATTAATAAATGAGTTAAAAGCTTTTATAGAAAAAGTTAGAAAAGAGAAAAGAGATATAGAAGCTGGTATAGCTGAAAAAGAAGGTTTATTTTTAGAAACCTATGCCCTTCATCCACTAACAGGTGAAAATTTACCTCTCTTTGTAGCCAATTTTGTTCTTATGGAATATGGAACAGGTGCAATTATGTGTGTTCCCGCTCATGATCAAAGAGACTTTGAATTTGCTAAAAAATACGGTCTTCCTATAAAGGTAGTTATAAAACCAAAGGATAGAGATCTAAAATCAGAAGATATGGAGAAGGCTTATGAAGACCCTGGAATTATGGTAAACTCAGATATTTTTTCTGGTCTTGATAGTACAGAAGGAAAAGCAAAAATAACAGCTTATTTAGAAGAAAAGGGGCTTGGTAAAAGGAAAATTACTTATAGATTAAGAGACTGGGGAATTTCTCGTCAGAGATACTGGGGTTGTCCTATTCCTATGATTTACTGCGAAAAATGTGGAATTGTGCCAGAAAAAATAGAAAATCTTCCTGTTATACTACCCTTAGATGCTCAAATAGATCCCTCAGGAAGATCTCCCCTTCCCAATCTTCCAGAATTTGTAAATACTACTTGTCCAAAATGTGGAGCAAAAGCAAAAAGAGAAACTGATACCTTTGATACCTTTGTAGAATCTTCTTGGTATTTTGCAAGATTTGCCTGTCCCAATTATCCTGAACCTTTTAATAAAGAAGATATAGAATATTGGCTTCCGGTAGATCAATATATAGGGGGAATAGAACATGCCATTTTACATCTCCTTTATGCAAGATTTTTTACCAAAGTTCTGAGAGATCTTGGTTATTTTAATTTGGATGAACCCTTCTTTAATCTATTAACTCAAGGAATGGTTATTAAAGAGACTTATAAATGTCCAGTTCATGGATGGCTTTATCCAGAAGAAGTTTCTTCCCAAGGTAAATGTTTAAAAGAGGGATGCGGAAAAGAGGTCATTATTGGAAAGTTTGAAAAGATGTCTAAGAGTAAATGTAATGTAGTTGATCCTGATAAAATGATAGAAAAATATGGGGCTGATACTGTAAGACTTTTTATAGCCTTTGCTGCTCCTCCAGAAAAGGATCTTGAGTGGAGTGATAGAGGGATAGAGGGTGCCTTTAGGTTTTTAAGAAGACTTTATAACTTAGTTACAGATTATTCAAAAGATTTAAAAGAGATTTTTTATAAAAAAGAAGATTTTAAGGAACTTTCGCCTCATCTTTTAAAACTTAGAAAAAAACTTCATCAAACCATTAAAAAGGTATCCGAAGATTTTGAAAAAAGACTCCATTTTAATACCGCTATAGCAGCTATTATGGAATTTTTAAACCTTTTGGAAGATACCCTAAAAGAAATTTCTACAAAAGATGAAAAAACAAAAAAGGTTTTAAAAGAATGTTTTGACAAGACTTTGCTTCTTATTTCTCCTGTTTGTCCACATATTGCAGAAGAACTCTGGGAAGAATTAGGACACAAAACTTTTATCTCTTTAGAAGCCTTTCCTGAACATGAAAAAGACCTAATAGAGGAAGACATTTTTATTTTTGTAATTCAGGTTAATGGAAAGGTAAGGGATCAGATAGAGGTTTCTGTAAATCTTTCAAAGGATGAAATTATTAGTATAGCCAAGGAACGTCCTAAGGTAAAAAAATATCTGGAGGGGAAAACTTTAAAAAATGTGGTGTTTGTACCTAAGAAATTGGTTAATTTTGTGGTTGCTTAGTATTTTTCTTTTTTCCTGCGGTTATCAATTTTTAGAGAGACCCTCCTATTTTAAGTCTGAATGGCAAACAGTTTACATTGCTCCCTGGAAAAATTTTACTTCTGAAACCGCCTTGGGAGAGATGCTTGCCTATGAATTAAGACATAAGTTGGTTCAGGGTAAATTTTTAATGCCTGTATACGATGAATCAAAAGCTGATCTAATACTTAAAGGAGAAATAACAAAAGTATATTTAGTACCTGTGGCTTATGAGACCTTTATGCAAACTAAAGAAAGAAAAATTGAATTTGAAGGAAAATATCAACTTATAGATAAGAGAGAGGGAAAGATTGTTCTGGAGAGTAAATTAAGTAGATACGAGATATATCGTGTGCCTGTAGAAGTTGCTAATGTTATAGACCCTGGAAGAGAAGAGGCTTTAAGATTGTTAACTAAAGATCTGGCAGATCTTATTTTGCAAGATATTATGTTTAAGGAATTAGAAGCTAAATAATTACCAAAGTTTAAAACCCTCAAGAGTATCTTTTATATCCCTTGGTTCTAAAAATCTTAATCCCAATTTATCTGCCATATTTAAAATACCCTTATCAGCAGAAAGAACTATGGCATCAAGTTCTAAGGAAAGAAGAATTAATTCTAAATCTTCTTTACTATCTACAATTCCCTCTCTTAAAACTTCTCTATAACGTTTTCTTAAAAATTTTAAAACTTCCTCAGGTTTTTTATAAGCAGATGCTTTTACAGCTTCTTCTGCTACTCTCAAACCTTTATTTATTCTATTCCTCAATTCTTCAATAAATTCATACATCAAAAAAGCAGGAATGTAAAGCTCATATTTTTTAGGAGATTTTACTTTTAATACTGAACGAGCCTTGGGAGGAAGCTTAAGATCTGTTAACATTCTCTTTAGTTCTTCAAAAACTGAAGTGGGGATATAAACTGCAACCTCACCTTCTAACTCTGCAACCATTAAAAGAAAATTAGTAAAGGCTTCAGAAGGACTTTTTCCGAATTGCATATATATATCAGGATTTGTAAACACACTGGTATCAGGAACAAGTCTTTCTTTTTCCATATACCTAATTTTAAAAAAGTAAAAAAATTAAGTCAAGAAAAAAGCTTTTCTATTTCCTCTTCTGGTAAAGGTTTACATAAGAAAAAACCTTGGACATAATCACATTTTAATTTTTTAAGTAAATCAAACTGTTCTTTAGTTTCAACACCTTCAGCAACAACCTTTATGCCTAAAAAATGAGAAAGATCTATAATAGCTTCTACAATCTTATAAGTTCTTGTGTCTCTTACCATTTCTTTTATAAAGGAGATATCAATTTTAATAATATCAATAGGTAAATCTTTTAAATAATTTAAAGAAGAAAATCCTGTTCCAAAATCATCTAAGGCAATTTTTATTTTAAAGGATTTTGTAGTTTCTATAATTCTTCTAACTATTTCTATGTTTTCTATTAAAATATGTTCCGTAATTTCCAGTATTAAAAAATAAGGATAGGAAAATAGGATTTCCTTAAATGGATTTAAAAATTCAGAAAAATCTAAAAGCTTAAAGCTTTGAGAAGATAAGTTAAGAGAAATAGGTATTTCCCATTTTTTAATCTTTTTTATATTTTTTTCAAAGCAAAGAAGGTTAAAATCAAATAAATAGGGGCTATTTTCAAGAGTGTTTATAAATTTAAAGGGTAAAATGAGATTATCCTTTTCTTTTATCCTTACCAGAGCCTCTATCCCAGCTAATTTTAAAGTCTCTGTTTCAAAATAAGGTTGGTAATAAAAAATAAAAAGATTTTCTTTAAAAGCTTTTTTAATAAGCAGTTCTATTTGAAAAGTTTCCTCTACAACTTTTTCTATTTCTGAATTAAATATTTTTATAGTGTTTGGCCCTCCTTTTTTAGCTTCTACAAGGACTAAATTGACTTTTTTCCAAAGTTCATCTATAGTAGTTCCATCCTGCGGAAATATTACAATACCCATATTCCAATCTAAGAAGATTTTTTTATCTTCGTGAAAAATAGGCTTACTTAAAGCATCTTTCAATATTTTTATCCATTCTCCTACCCCTTCTTCCACATCTATAATAAAAAGACAGAATTCGTCACCTCCAGTTCTTCCTAAAAATCCTCTATCTTTAAGAACATTTTGAAACCTTTTAGCTAATTCTTTTAAGCAAAAGTTTCCTGTCTCAAATCCATAAAAATGATTTATATAAGAGAATCTGTAAAAATCTATTATAATTAATGCAGAGGGTTTGTTTAGAATATTTAAAAGATCAGAACATTTTTTTATAAAGCCTCTTCTGTTTGGAAGACCAGTTAAGGAATCATGATACTGAAGAAGTTCTCTTTCTCTCTCAAATTCAAGCTCTTTAGTTAAGTCTTTCCCTACAATTACAGCTTTACTCTTGAAAGGAGATTTGATAAAGGAAATTTTTAATTCCAATAATCTTCTAACTTTGTCTGGTGTTAAATAAACGACAAACCTTGTAGTATCTTCCTTTAAATTTATTATTTCTTTTGGTATTAAAAGAACCTTGAAAATGTTTTCCTTAGCTAATTCTTCTTTTTTAATTCCCAGAAGATCTTCTCCTGCTGAATTTATGTACTCAAGGGTTCCCTTTTCATCAGTTATTATTATCATTTCCCCTGATTTTTCAGCAAATAATCCCAAAGCTAAGTCTCTTTCTAATAGGTTTACTTTTTTAATAGCAAAAATTAAGTCTTCTTGAAGCTCTTTCAGTAAATCCACAACTTCTTCAGTGAAAAACTTTTCTTCAGATGAAAGTAAGTTTAAATAAGCAACTACATTCCCATCTTTTATTAGAGGAATAACTCTAAAGGTTTCTTCTGGAAATATTAAATTTTCAGGAATTTTAAAATCTTCTGGATACAAGTAAAGAGGTTTTCCACTTTGGTCACTTATCCAGACTCCTTTTAGTTCTAAAGATTCCTTTATTATAGGCAAGATTTTTTCATATATTTCTTCTTCATAATTACACCCTATTAAAATTTGATTGACCTGTCTTAAAAGATTTAAAAATCTTTGTAATTTTTTAAGCTCGCTTATATCAATTCCTACAACAAATCCGCAATATTTATTTTGGTACCAAATAGTGCTTGCAAAAATTAAGGTTTCAATCTTTTTTCCATCCTTAGTTTTAAGAGCTATGGGTTGATAAAGAAAAAAGAAATATTCCCCTTTTAATCTTCTCTCAGCAACTTCCCTAATTCTTTTTTTATCTTCTTCATAATAAATAACATCCCAAATAGCTAATTCTTTAAATTCCTCAAGCGTGTATCCAAGAATTTTACAAAAATAAGGATTAACGTAGAGAAATTTTTCGTGGTATATGGCAACTCCCAAAAAGAAAGCATTCAAGAAAGTATCTAACATGATAGTTTTTTCTATTAGTTGAGGAAAAAATTTATTTATAAAAGAACCAAACTTTATGAACTCCTCTTCCCACGAACTTACTTCTTCTATATTTTCAAAACCAAGAGATTTAATAAGTTTTTTGTCAATTAAAAATAAAGCTTTTTTAATTTTCTCAAAGAGGAAGGTTTTTGAGGGAATCATAAAATAATGGGAAACTTTAAAGGGAAATTTTTCTTTAAAAAGAAATTTTTCTAAATAGGGTTTTGCGGTTTTTTCTGGAAGAATATAAAGGTCCCCTTCATCTTTAAGAATTTCTGCCTCAACCTCGTAGTGAGAATCCTTAAGGATTATTTGTATTTTTGAAAAGTCTATATTTAGTCTTGAGACTGTAAAGTAAAACAAAAGATAAAAGAATATGGCTCGATTAGTTAGAATAACTTTAATTTTATCTTTTTCTTTAAGATCTGAAAGACTTCTTGGAGACAAAACTAAATAGTAATCTCCTTGATCTATGAATTTTGCAACTGGTTTGTAATCTTTTTCAATTAAATGTAGAGCCAAGGAAAAGGAGGCATAAAATAAATCTATGTCTTTTTCTAAGTCTTGAGGAAATTTTTCAAAAAACTCAAGTTTTACCTCTTCTTTTAAAAGAGATTTTAAACTTTGAGAAAAATTTTCCCACAAGCTGAATTTTTCTTTCTGACAACTACAGACCTTTATCTTAATTTCCATATTACTTATTTTTTCGGAAAAAATGTAAAATAGTTAATAGATTAAGCCATAAAAATTTTGTAGTATCATAGAAAATTGTATATGCAAGATTTCTCAAACGGAAATAACAAGCTTTCACTCATCCTCATGACTGACCTTATTACATTATTTCTTCTTGCCTCAATTTTTAAATAAGTTTCATCCACGTATAACACTTCCTACTACTTCTCTGTAGTGCATTCTTATTAAAATTTCTCAATTTTACCAGTTTTTTGTAAGGCTCAAGGGGAGCAAATACTTTTTGAAGTTTCTGGCAGTTCCTATAGTGATTTTTAAATCATTCTAAAAGCTCATATGCAAAGTTTTTTATTATACTAAAATAAAGTATTTTTAAAATTTTATGGTAAATTTATTTTCAATATGAAAGAATTAGAAGAAATAAAAATTAGTGTAGAGGAAAGAGAAAAATTATATTTTACTGTAAAGGAGATTACTCAAGATTTAAAAAATCTCATTGAGAGAAAATTCCCTTTATTATGGATAGAAGGTGAGATTGCAAATTTGAGATACAGTCAAAATGGAAACATTTATTTTAATCTTATAGAAGAAGAGGCTTCTCTTAAGGCTATAATATTTTGTTCACAAAGAGATGTTGTTATTACTCCTTATTTAAGGGATGGATTGAAAGTTTTGTGCTTAGGTAAACTCAATTTTTATCCCCGTTCAGGAGAATGTTATTTTATAGTAAGAAGAGCTGAACCTTTAGGAAAGGGGCTTTTAACTCTCAAAAAGGAAGCACTTATAAACAAATATAAAGCTTTGTTTGACCCCAATAGAAAAAAAGCCATTCCCCCTTATCCAAAAAAAATAGCTCTTGTAACCTCTATCTTTGGTGCTGCTCTACAGGATTTTTTAAAGATAAGCAAAGATAGATGGGAATTAGAAATTCTTATTTATCCTGTAAGAGTTCAGGGAGAGGGAGCTGAAAAAGAGATAGTTCAAGCAGTAAAAGATATAAATACTTACTTTAATGATGTAGACATGATAATTATCACAAGAGGAGGAGGCTCCTTTGAAGATTTAGCTCCTTTTTATACTGAAGATATTATTCTTGGAATTAAAGATTCTAAAATTCCTGTAGTCTCAGCTGTAGGGCATGAAATAGATTATACTATATGTGATTTAATTGCAGATAAAAGGTGTGCCACTCCCACAGCAGCTGCTGAAGAAGTTATACCCTCAAAAGAAGAGATTCTTTATAGATTAAAACTTTATCAAAAAAAATATAACCAACTTTTAGAAATTATTCTTTCAAAAGGAGAAAAAAGACTTTATGAGGCTAAGATAGAGCTTGAAAGCAGAAATCCTTTTAAAGTTTTTCATAATTTGGAAAAAAAGGTTAAGGAATTATCTCACAAGCTTACCTTGGAGATGGAAAAATATCTTAGTTTAAAAGAAAAAAAACTGTTAGAAATTAAAAATCTTCTTAGAAAAAGACATCCTCAAGAAACTATAAAACTTGGAGAAGAAAGACTTAAATTTTTTAAAAACAGACTATTTTATTCAATAAAAACCTATTTTGAAAAGAAAGAAAAAAAATTAGAAAATCTGGGGAAACTTCTTGCTACCTTGTCTCCCCTCAATATTTTGCAAAGAGGGTATAGTATAGTAAAATCCTATCCTGAAGGTAAAATTATAAAATCTGCTAAGGAAGTAAAAAATGGAGAGTTGTTGGAAATTTATCTTTCAGAGGGTAGACTTTTGGTAGAAGTAAGAAGGGTGGAGGAATAAGATATGATTAAAAATGAAACTTTAAGTTTCGAATCAGCCTTAAAAAGAATTGAACAAATTTTAAAGCAGTTAGAAAATAAAGAACTTGATCTTGAAGAGGCCATAAATCTTTATGAAGAAGGTTTAAGATTAATTCATTTTTGTGAGGAAAAGCTTAAAAATGCAAGAACAAGAATAGAGGTTATTTTGAAAGATAAAGAGGGTTTTAAACTTGAGAGTTTAGAAAAAGCTTACGAACTTCTAAAGAATGGCGGAAAATAGTTTTGACCTCAGTTCATACTTAAAAGAAAGGGTTAAAAAGGTAGAAGAGGTTTTAGAAAAATATTTTCCTAAAGAAGGTGATTATGGGGAAAGAGTCGTTTCTGCAGGTAAATATAGTCTTTTTGCTGGAGGAAAAAGAATAAGACCGATTTTATGTTTAGCTGGGTGTGAAGTAGTAGGTGGTAATTGGGAAAAAATACTTCTTTTTTCAGCAGGAATAGAATGTATTCATACCTATTCCCTTATTCACGATGATCTTCCCTGTATGGATGACGATGATTTTAGAAGAGGTAAACCTTCATGTCATAAAGCCTTTGATGAAGCAACTGCTATACTTGCAGGAGACGGCCTGCAAGCTTTAGCCTTTCAGTTCTTTACTCATCCTGATTTGGTTAAATATGTTAATAAGAGAAGGCTTCTTAAAGCAATCCACATTATTTCCAAGGCTATAGGTTTTGAGGGTATGGTTGCTGGACAAATGGTTGACCTTCTTATGGAAGGTAAAAAAGGGAAGGCTAAAATTTTAAAATGGATACATCTCAACAAAACGGTTAAATTAATTGAAGCCTCAGTTTTGAGTGGAGCTGTGTTAGGAGGAGCTGGTTTCAAAGAACTTAAGGCTTTATCTTCTTACGGTAAAAATTTGGGCTTTGCTTTCCAAATAGTGGATGATCTTTTAGATATTTTGGGAGATGAGAAAAAACTTGGAAAAAAAACTTTTTCAGATGTTAAAAAACAAAAACTCACTTATCCTTCTCTTTTTGGAATAGAAAAAACTAAAGAACTTGCTGAAAAATACGTCAAAAAAGCGGTATCAGCTTTAGAGTTTTTTGGTAAAAAGGCTCAACCTTTAAAAGCTATAGCAGAATTTGTATTACACAGAGTGCATTAGAGATGAAATTTTTAAAAATGGTCAATTCTCCAAATGATCTTAAAAAACTAAAAATTTCCCATCTTAAAGCTTTAGCTGAGGAAATAAGAAGATATATTATAGAAGTAGTTTCAAAAAACGGAGGTCATTTAGCACCAAATCTTGGAGTAATAGAATTAACCTTAGCACTTCATTATGTTTTTAATTCTCCCAAGGATAAAATAATTTGGGATGTGGGGCATCAATGTTATACTCATAAAATTATAACAGGAAGAAGAGATCAATTTCCTACTCTTAGAAAATATAATGGCATAGCCGGATTTCCTAAAAGAAGTGAAAGTCCTCATGATATTTTAGATACAGGTCACAGTAGTACTTCTATATCTGCTGCACTTGGAATAGCAACAGCTTTAAGAATGAAAGGAGAAAAAGATAAAGTTATAGCTGTAATAGGTGATGGTTCAATTACAGCTGGGCTTGCCTTTGAAGCTTTGAATAATGCTGGTTATCGCAAAGGGGATTTGATAGTGGTTTTAAATGATAATGAAATGTGTATTTCTCCAAGTGTAGGAGCTTTATCTTCTTTTGTATCAAAAAGGCTAACAGGAAATCTGGCAAGATTTATTAAAAGAGAAGTTGAGAAAATAGCACATAAATTTCCTGGAGGGGATAGTTTAGTTAATCTTTTAAAAAAAGGAGAGGATATATTTAAAATGGCTATCACTCCAGGAGCTTTGTTTACAGCTTTAAATTTTGAATATATAGGTCCGGTAGATGGGCATGATCTTGAAACCCTTATTGAGATTCTTAACAACATTAAAAAAATGGAAGGACCAATTTTATTTCATGTAATTACAAAAAAAGGAAAAGGTTATCCTTATGCTGAAAATGATCCAGAAACTTTCCACGGTATAGGACCTTTTGATGTTAAGACTGGCAAAATTTTAAAACCCTTAAATGAACCCCCTTCTTATACGGAAGTTTTTGGAAAAACCATTCTCAGACTTGCAGAAATGGAACCAAAAATTGTTGCTATTACAGCTGCTATGAGACTTGGAACAGGTTTAAAAGCTTTTTCTGAAAAATATCCTGACAGATTTTTTGATGTAGGAATCTGTGAACAACATGCGGTAACCTTTGCTACTGGTTTAGCTTTAGAAGGTTTTATTCCTGTATGTGCGATTTATTCTACATTTTTACAAAGAGCTTATGACCAAATTATTCATGATGTAGCTTTAAATAATGTAAAAGTTATTTTTGCTATAGATAGAGGCGGGTTAGTAGGAGAAGACGGCATACG
>PNIK01000031.1 GCA_002877985.1 Thermodesulfobacterium geofontis
TCCTATAATTAAAGGGGAAAATCTGCTTTTTGGTGAGATTAAAAGTCTTAATGATCTTAAAGTGGGTTCTTATGGAATCTTAGAGCCTCAAGAGCCTATAGATTTAGATCCTGAAGATATTGATATTATAATTGTCCCAGGTATTGCTTTTGATTTAAGAGGGTTTAGGTTAGGATATGGCAAGGGTTTTTACGATAGATTTCTGAAAGATTTAAAAAACCCTACAAAAATAGGACTAATTTATAACGAACTTATAAGGGATTCTCTTCCTACAGATGATAAAGATGTAAGAGTAGATATAGTAATAAGCGAAAAAAGGATAATTTATACTAAAAGCTATTGAATGCCTATACAGGAAAGACAAAGTAAAGTGGCATTTTTAAATATATAGAGATAATCCATATTTACAATTCCTGTTAAAATAAGAAGTAAACTTAGAAGTAAGATTAAAATTTTTATTATTTTTTTAACCATTTTTTTAGTTCAGATATAAACTCCTTCTCAGGAATGATTCCAATATAAATCTGTCTCAAAATTTGTGCCTTATCAATTAAAAAAGATGTAGGAATAGCTTCTACTTTATATTTAAAACCTATCACTCCGCTTTTATCTAAAAGAACTAAAAAATTAACAGGATTTTCTTTAAGAAAATTTTTTAATCTCTCTACATCAGTATCTAAGCTAACTGCAATAATTTCAAATTCAGATTTTTTATATTCTTTGTAAATTTTATTTAAAATAGGAATTTCTAATCTGCATGGAGGACACCATGTTGCCCAAAAATTTAACAAAACTACCTTTCCTTTAAATTGACTTAAGGAATAATTTTTACCTCTTATATCAGGAAGAGAAAAGTCTATAGCTTTCGAGTTTAATTCTAATTCACCACCAGCATAAGCTTCTTTTGGAACTTTTAGTTGAGTCAATAAAAAGACTATATTTAAAGAAATAACAAATGCTAAAATTTTTCTCAACATTTTTTCCTCCCCTACAACCTTCCAGGCGAGGTAGG
>PNIK01000101.1 GCA_002877985.1 Thermodesulfobacterium geofontis
TGATAAGTTTTAATAAATCGCCTGTAGTTAAAATAGTTGGATAACATTCCTTTCCGGAGGTAAACTTTCTTCCAAGTTCTAAGCTTTCTTCATCAGGTTCTGGTAGAACTTGAGCATTTACTCCGCAGGCTCTAAAAGCTGCAGCAAAAGCTACAGCATGATCACACATATAGGGTATATATACGGTTCTATGATCTGAGGGATGAGCCCTTATAATTTCAAAGGGTTTATAAATCTCAAAATACTTGACCTTATTTTTAATACTATCTACAAAAGCTTCAAGCCTTGTTACTACCCCAGCTTCGGCACTATGTTCATCGACTTCAATTTCAATAAAAGGTTTTTCACCTAATAAATCTTCAAAGAAATGCTCAATAAAAGAATCAGGTCCACAAGAGAAATTGGTAAAATATATAGGAAATAAATTGGGAGTTTCTTTAATAATATGGGCAGCAAGCAAAAACCTCTGTCCATATTCCCAATACATTCCTTCTAAGAAAGAAACATTTTTTACTTCTTCTAAGGGAAGCATATCTACGGGAAGTCCCACTAATCCAAGCTTTCTAATTTTGTAATGAATTCCTAGATTAGCACCAGGGTCAAAGGCATTATAGGGTCTTCCAATTATAACCAAAATTATCTGGTTTTTAAAGTTTTCAAGAATTTCTTTTCCTCTTTGTTTAAGCCAATTATGAAAATCTCTTTGTGCTTCTTCTCCTAATTTCCAAGCTTTTTTAGCCTTTTCTACAGATTCTCCAAGAAGATTTGCAAGATTTTTGATTTCTTCATTTAAAACCACACCTTTTCTTCCAAGATGTAAAACTGGTGTTATAAGATGCACCTTCAATTCCGAAAATTTAAAAGAGGCAGGACTTATCCAAGGAACACTCTGTACATAGGGACAAACCTTTCCTACCTCAAGTTTTGGATGCTCAGGAGGAAGATCTGTAATCTGAGGTAAAAAGATATTTTTGACACCTAAATCTAAAAGTGCATTTAAATGTCCTATAGCAATTTTTATGGGGAAACAGGGTTCGGCAGGTGTTAATTCGCATCCCCTTTTAATAATTTCTTTAGATGTAGGGGGAGACAAAATTACTTTATATCCCAATTCTTGAAAGAAAGTAGCAAAAAGAGGCAACCATTCATAAAATTGTAAAATTCTCGGTATCCCTATAACTTTACTTTTAGAAAAATCTCCCTCTACAGGTTTTACATAAGATAAAAGCTTTTCTTCTCTTTCTATGGTTAAGTTAGGTATATGAGAAGGTGCTTTTCTGTGATCCAATTCATATTTTTCACATCTTCCACCATAGTAATAGGGCTTTCCGCCTTCTATAGATACTTGATGAATTTCGCATTGATTGGGACAACCTTTGCATTCAAAAGCTTTGATACTGTAGTTAACTCTTACAAGATCAAATCCTTTAAATCTTGTTTCTCCTTTAGTTTCTTCCTTAGCTAAAAGTGCAGCACCAATTGCTCCGGTAACTTCATGATGAGGAGGAACTATAATAGGTTTACCGAGAACCTTTTCAAAAGCAGCAACAACTCCTTTATTAAAAGCAACCGCTCCTTGGAAAAAGATTTTATTTCCTATTTTTCTATCTTCTACAACTTTATTTAAATAGTTATAAACTATAGCATAACAGAGACCAGCTATAAGATCTTCTTTTGGAAGTCCTTGTTGTTGATAATGAAGAAGATCGGATTGCATAAAAACTGTACATCTTTCCCCAAGTTTAAGAGGAGCAGAACTTTTTAAAGCTATTTCTCCGAACTCTTCAATAGGAATTCCCAATTTAACAGCCTGTTCTTGTAAAAAAGAACCAGTACCAGCAGCACAGGCTTTATTCATGGCAAAATTAGAAATTGTTCCTTTATCAAGATAAATGTACTTAGAATCCTGTCCACCTATTTCAAAAATTGTGTCTACCTCAGGATCAATGAAAAGTGCCCCATAGGCTTGTGCTGTAATTTCATTTCTTATTGCATCTGCTCCTACAAAATCACCAGTTAAGTATCTTCCTGAGCCGGTTGCTCCTACTCCTTTAACCTTTACTCTAAAAGGAAGTTTTTCTCTCAGCTCAAAAAGCCCCTGTTTAATACTTTCTAAAGGCTTTCCCTGATGAAGTATATACACTTTACCATGAAGGTTTCCTTTTTCATCAATGGCAACAAGTTTTGTACTAACAGACCCCACATCAATACCTAAATAGACTTCTATTTCTTCTTGAGAAATTTCTAAATATACCTTCTTTTGATAATCCTTAGCTACTTTTTCAGAAAGTTTCAAAGATTCAAAAGGCACAAGAACAGGATGTCTTGGTGGATTGAAATTTCTTTCTTTTAAATAGGCTCTTAAAATCTCAGATCCTTTGTATTCAGAGAAAGCTTTTCTTTCCAAACCGTAAAGTGCTGCTCCAATTGCCCCCATAATCCTGAAATGTTCAGGAATGATTAGTTCATCATCTTTAAGTCCAAAAATTTCTTTAACTGCTTTTCTTACTCCTAAATTTGCAGCAACACCTCCTTGGAATATAAGGGGAGGAAGAACCTCTTTTCCTTTAGCAAGGTTACTTTTTAGATTTCTTATTATTGCATAACAAAGTCCGGCAATTATTTCTTCATCAGGAACAGCTGCCTGCTGAAGATGTATCATATCTGATTTAGCAAAGACTGTACATCTTCCAGCAATTCTTGGGATGTTTTTAGCTTTTAAGGAAGCTTGAGAAAATTCCTCTATAGTATATCCAAGCCTTGCAGCTTGCTGTTCTAAAAAAGAACCAGTTCCTGCTGCGCAAAGAGTATTTAAAGCAAAATCCTCAATTTCTGGAATTCCTCTTTCATGGGTAATAAAGATTAATTTAGAATCTTCTCCTCCTATATCTATAATGGTTTTAACCTGTGGATAAAAAAAGGTTGCAGCTTTAGCATGAGCCATTACCTCGTTTACAAAAGCGCACCCAAGTATTTGAGAAATAGTTTTGCCTGCAGTTCCTGTGCAGGTGATACCAGAAAGTTCATAATTGAATTCCTTCTCCACTAAGGATAAAAATTTTTCAGCGGTTTCTATAGGTTGTCCATTTGTTTTTTCATATTTCCAAAACAGAATGTTTTTATTTTCATCAAGGACAGCAACCTTTGCTGTTCCAGAACCTACATCAAGACCTACATACTTCATAGAAAAACCCATAAGATACTTAAGTTACTAAAGAATGTATAATATTAAATATTAATTAAAATAAAAAAATTTTTCAAGGGAAAAGATAAAGTCTTGCTTGGCAAAAAATGTTTAAAATTTATATTTTAAAAAGTTATGCAAGGTATCGTAAAAGTTGAAAAGATTGTTTTTGGAGGAAATGGACTTGCCCGTCTTCCAGACGGTAAGGTAATTTTCATTCCTTATACTTTGCCTGAAGAGGTTTTACAAATAAGAATAATCAAAAACTACGGAGATTATGCAGAGGGAGAAATAGAAAAAATTTTGGAGGCTTCTCCCTATAGAAGAAAAGAACCCTGCATTTATTATGGTATTTGTGGAGGTTGTCAGCTTCAGCATATTGTCTATCCCTTTCAAATAGAAATTAAAAAAGAAATGCTTTTTGATACCTTTAAGAGAATTGGATGGAAAGAAGAAATACCATTGGAAAGAGTTATCCCATCTCCTAAAGAATTTTATTATAGAAATCGTTTGAGATTCCACGTGGAAAATGAAAATTTCAAAATGGGATTTGTTAAAAGAAAAACTCATGAGGTATTAAAAATTGAGAAATGTTTGTTGGGAGAGGAAATTCTTAATAAGGTTCTTTCTCAACTTTATAAAAGCACAGCATGGATAAAACTTTCTTCATATAGTAAAAGAATAAAGATTGAGACCTCACCTGAAGAAAATAAAGTTACTTTAATTTTTTGGACAGCCTTAAAACCGCAGAAAGAAGATTTGAAAGAAATACTTGAGATAAAAGAATTAAAGGCAATTTTTTACTGGATGAAAGGAGGGCGTCCAGAAGGACCCTTTCCAGAGGATAGTTCTTACGGTGGAAGAAGGGTGTTTAAGAATATAGATGGATTTTTTTACTATGTTCAGCCAGGAGTTTTTGTTCAGGCAAATTGGGATATTAATCTTGCTATTATGGAAAACATAAGATCCTGGAAACTTTCTTTTGAAAAAGTGCTTGATCTTCATGCAGGAATGGGAAACTTTCTTTTTTCTTTTTTGCCTAATAAAGAAGTCAAAAAATTTCTGGGTGTTGATACAGACTTAAGGGCAATTGAAGATGGGCTTTATACAGCAGAAAAAGCAAGAATTAATGGAAGACTTGATCTGAGAAATATAAGTGCTATGGAGGCACTTTATGAAGCTGTAAAAGCAGGAGAAGAATATGATTTAGTGCTTCTTGATCCACCAAGAGGAGGATGCAAAGAATTAATGAGACTTCTTCCTGAGGTGGCTAAAAAATATATTATATATATTTCCTGTGATGTTCCTACTCTGGTAAGAGATCTCTTAATCTTTAAAGATTTAAAATATCAACTTGTTAAGCTTTCTCTTTTTGATATGTTTCCTCAGACTTATCATTTTGAGGTGGTTGCTCTTTTGGAAAAGAAAGGGTAAGTTTTTTACCCAATGCCCAGAGAAGTTTTCTGCAAAATCCTTGAATAATTTTTACTTCTCTTGAAGTAAGTTCAAGCCTTGAAAGAAATCTTTTTATATTGGTAGACCACAGAGTTTTATTATCATGGGGAATATAATCTATAGATTCTAAGGTCTTTTCAATTATAGCATACATAACGTCTAATTCTTCACGAGTTGCAAGTTGAGGTTTGGGAATTCTTGGAATACTTGCAGATTGAAAAATCTCATAAAGAATTATAACTACTGCTTGAGAAATATTTAAAGAGGCATTTTCGGTGGTAGGAATAGTAATTACATCATCACAGTAAGATAAATTTTCGTTAGAAAGACCGAATCTTTCATTTCCAAAAAGTATAGCAATTTTATTGTTTATAGAAAGCTCACATATATAAGGAGCAAGCTCCTTTGGGGTGTGATAAACCAATCTATGTTTTCCCAGTCTCGCAGTTGTTCCAATTACATAATTAAAGGGTTTTAAAGCTGTTTGTAGGTCTTTAAAAATTTTCATTTTTTCCAAAATAGGAATTCCTGATTTGGTTGCCATAGCCTTCATTTTTTCTTCTTCCAAAGATTCTGGATTAACAAGAATAAGCTCTGAGACTCCAAAATTTGCACAGGCTCTGGCAGTGGAACCTATATTTTCGCTATATATGGGATTAACAAGAACAACAGCTATATTTGAAAGATTTGCTTTGACAGGTTTAGCAACAGGGCGAACTTGCATTCTTTTAAAATTCTATTATGCCCTAATCCTTTGTCAATCCTTTGGATTTTAGAATTACTATTATAAAGAAAAAAATATAATATAAAAGATTATTAAGAACTAATAAAAATTAAAAAGAAAGTTTTTCTTAGATCTTCTAAAGTTTCTCTTGTAGATCAGGAATAAACTTTCCTTTAAGTATTTAGGAAGTACTGTTATGAACAAATCAAAAATTTTTATAATAGCACTTATTCTTTTTATCTTTTTGGTTGTTCTTCTAAACCTTCTGGACCAAATATGAAGGAAGGGAAAGTGGAGATAAGTGTAAAAACTGAGATCAGAGGAAAAAATGCCTTTTCAAATGCCTATAAAAACCTATACTCAGTGTATTACTAAAGAAAAAGCTATACCTCAAAAAGTTGATCCAGAACAGAATTGTGAAATTACAAAGTATGAAACAAAGGAGGATACAGTTTTTGGGTAGTTGAATGCAAACTTCTGAAGGTCTGGTTATGAGTGAAGGCACAGTTACTTATAAAGGAACAACCTTTGACGGTGTAATAAAAATGAAACACCTTGGGACAGAAATTATTCAAAACATGAATAGAAGATGGGTCGGTGAGTGTAAATAAAAAAAGTAGTAGGTATTTATGAGCCTACTTACAAACAAGGCTGCAAGGACCATCCACTTTTTACGAGGATGAATGACTTTTATATTAAAAATTGTAAAGAAAGCAATTTAATGCTTTTGATTTTAAGGATGAAAAGGGTAAAAAGTAACTGTTGAAGAGAAGTATTATTGGATAGAATACCAAGTGAAAAAAAAAGGTCACTCCACCAAGTGGATTGCAGGTAATTAGAAATTAGGAAAATGCTATAAAGAGAATCGGAGGTAAAAAGGTATATCAGTAGGGTAATTATGAAGTATGGTTAAAGTTAGATAAAGGAGGTAAGACATACTGGGTTTATGTTGATTCATGGGCAGGTGGTGCTAAAGGAGAAGGATACCTTATAACGATTGTTGAAAAAGAAGAAATGGCACACAAAGTTGTAACAGATGCAAAATCCCTTTTGAGCGATATTCAGACAAAGGGAAGTGCCTCTGTTTATGGAATATATTTTGATTTCAATAAGGAGGACATTAAGCCAGAATCTGAACCAGCTATAAAAGAGATTGCTAAACTTCTTCAGGAGAATAAGGGGCTGAAACTCTATGTTGTGGGACACACGAATAATATAGGAAACCTTGATTATAATCTAAAATTATCTAAAGCAAGGGCAGATGCAGTGGTTAAAGAGCTTACCACAAAGTATAAAATATCACCAGATCATCTCAAAGCCTTTGGAGTTGGTCTCTTGCTCCT
>PNIK01000024.1 GCA_002877985.1 Thermodesulfobacterium geofontis
ATTTCCCAAATTTTTTCAACTACACTGGGGTCAACAAGGGTTGTGACATCACCAAAATCTCTTCTTCCGTTTGATATACAAGCAAGTATTCTTCTCATGATTTTTCCTGAACGAGTTTTTGGCATATCAGGAACTATGTATACATTAGCTGGGGTTGCAATAGGTCCGATTATGCTTCTTACAGTTTGTCTAACCTTTTCTGCTATTTCTGGAGAGGGTTCATATCCGTCTTTAAGAGAAATATATAAATCAGGAACATGTCCCTTGAGTTCGTCAATCTTTGGAACTACTGCAGCCTCTGCAACTCCTTCTACTGTAAGGGCTGCAGATTCAATTTCTTTTGTTCCAAGTCTGTGTCCTGCTACATTAATAATATCATCTATTCTTCCAAGAATTCTAAAATATCCCTTTTCATCACAGGTTGCCGCATCTCCTGCTATATAAGGCCAATCACGCCAATCTTTACTTTCTGGATTTTTGCAGAATTTTTCATAATATCCTTTAATCATTCTCTCTGGGTTTTTCCAAATAGTAAGCATTCTACCAGGCCAAGGGTTTCTTATACAAATGTATCCTGCTTTTCTTGAACCAGGAGGTATTTCATTACCTTCTTCATCATAAATTACAGGATAAATACCTAAGGCACCAGGTCCTGCACTTCCAGGTTTCATTTTTTCAACTGCTGGTAGATGAACACATAACCAACCACCTGTTTCTGTTTGCCACCAAGTATCAAGAATGACAGCTTGTTTTTTACCTACAGCTGTATAATACCATCTCCAAACTTCAGGTTCTATAGGCTCTCCAACTGTTACCATAAGTTTAAATTTATATTCGTATTTTGAGGGATCACTTCCCATTTTTTTAAGTAAACGAATTGCTGTTGGTGCTGTGTGTAAAATAGTAACTCCGTATCTTTCAGCAATTCTCCAAGGTCTATCAGGATCAGGATAGGTAGGAACACCTTCATATATCAACACTGTTGCGCCAAGAGCTAAAGGTCCATAAACTATATAGCTGTGACCTGTAATCCACCCAATATCTGCCATACACCAATGAATATCTTCAGGATGAATATCATGTATATATTTACAAGTACCAGCTACATAGGCGAGGTATCCTCCTGTAGAATGAACACAGCCTTTAGGTTTTCCTGTAGAACCAGAAGTATACATTATAAAAAGTGGAGCTTCTGCTGGCATAGGAACATAAGGTACCTTTTTACCTCTATGTTCTTTTAGTAATTCTTTCATAAGAAAATCTCTTCCCTCAACAAGCTTTGATTCAGATTTATATTGTTCTCTATGTCTTTGCCATATAAGAACCTTTTCTACCTTAAATCCTTTTTGTGCACAAACCTCAACAGCTACATCGGCATTCTTTTTATGATCCAGCCATCTACCATTTCTATAATAGCCATCTATAGTAATTAATACTTTACTTTCTGCATCAACAATTCTTTCAGCACATGCATGTCCACTAAATCCTGAAAAAACTACTGAATGTATAATCCCCAAACGTGCACAGGCAAGCATGGTAATTGGCAATTCAGGTACCATGGGCATATATAGGGTAACTGTATCTCCTGTTTTAAGCCCCAAGCTTTGTAATACAGATGCAACTACATTTATATTGTAATAAAGATCATAATATGTTAATACTCTTTTAGGCTCATCTTCAGGTTCCGGAATCCATATTATAGCAGCTTTATTCCCATATTTAGGTAAATGACGATCTACACAATTATAACAGGCATTGAGTTTGCCTCCTACAAACCATTTCCAGAAAGGAGGATTTGAAGTATCAAGAGTTGTATGCCAATATCTATCCCAATCTAAAAGGTCAGCATAAATGTGAAAACATTCTGGGAAATTTTCCTCCTTAAATTTCTCTCTAAAAGAAGGATCAGTTACATAAGCTTGTCTTATAAATTCTTCTGGCGGATCTATATACTCCTCTTCTCCCCAGTGAACTGCAATCTCAGCTTCGGCAATTTTTACTTCTTTTTCGACTTCATTTTTAATTTTCCCCTTCCCTGCCATTTTCTTCACCTCCCTTATAATGTTTTTGTAAATAAATTTAAACTATTTAGTATTTTTTTATTTACCAATAATAAGTGAACCTTTTCACAAATTAGTTTCATCTTTCAAACTTTAATTTTATTATTTTCAAATCTCTATTTCAAATTTTAAAAAGTTTTTTAATTACTTATTAATAAAAAGGTTTCAAATTCAATCAATATAAAAAGACTTTTTTCACAAGTTTTTAAAATTCTTTTTGGTTAAAATTTCTTCGAAGTTGATTATTTTCAGAAAAGAAGAGATAGAATCTCTTTTTTGATTTTCTTTACTTTTTCAATAACCTCTTCTTCATTTATAGTGAGTATCTTATAGTCTCTCATTATCCACTTTCCCTCAATCATAAGATCTGAAACAAACCCATTCTTGGCACTGTAAACAAGAAGTGCTAAGGGATTATAGTCGGGTTGGAGTGAATAATGAGAGAGATCTAAAACTGCAAGATCAGCTTTGTATCCCGGTAAAAGCTTTCCTGATTCAGAAAAACCCAAAATTTCAGCTCCCCAAAAGGTTGCCATTTTCAAAACATCCTCTGATTTAATAACCGTGGGATCTTCTTTTATTCCCTTTTGTATCAAAGATGCTGTTCTCATCTCAGAAAAAATATCAAGATCATTATTACTTGCAGGACCATCAGTTCCTAAACCAACTTTAATTCCTGCCCTTAACATTTCAGTAAGAGGTGCTATCCCTGATCCAAGCTTTAAATTACTTTCAGGACAATGAACAATTTTAGCGGAAAGTTTTGCCATTAATTCTATTTCCTCAAAATTAAGTTTCACACAGTGTACAGCTATTAAATTTTCATTAATCCCACCAAGCTCCTTAAGTATTTCAACAGGTCTTTTACCGTATCTTTTTTTTACTTCTTCAATTTCTTCTTTTGTTTCACACAAATGAATATGAAGTTTTGCATTATATTTTTCAGAAAGTTTAATACATCTTTTAACTGTTTCGGGAGAACAGGTGTAAAGTGTATGAGGGGAGACTGCTATTTTAATCTGAGGATGTTTTTCAAAATTTTTTAAAAGTTCTTCTGTTAGCTCAAAACCCCTTTCTAAAGGACCATAGGAAGGAGATGGAAAATCAAAAATTCCTTCTCCCACCAAAGCTTTTAATCCAGACTCTTCCACTGCCCTAATAACCTCTTTTTCAAAAAGATACATATCACAAAAAATTGCAATTCCAGATTTTATCATCTCAATAAGTGAAAGTTTTGTTCCCCAGTAAACCCATTCTTCTCTAAGTTTTGCTTCAATAGGAAAAATATATTCTTTAAGCCAGACCATAAGAGGTAAATCTTCAGCAATACCTCTAAAAATACTCATAGGAACATGGGTATGTGCATTAACAAGGCCTGGGAATATAATTTTATTACCTAAATCAATTACTTCAGAATTTGGATATTTAGGAAGTATTTCTTCTTTAGAACCCAAATCAATTATTTTATCCCTATCTATAACAAGAAAACCATGTTTAAAAGGTCTTTCTTCTGTAGAAGGTAAAATCCATTTAGCAGAAATAATTTTTACCATTTTCGTTATGAAAATTAGATATTAAGTGCTTTTAAAAATCCCTCTATGTCAAATTCCTTAGCTACAATTTCCTTAGCTCTTAAGGCTTTATCTTTTTCTTTGAGAATAGCTTTTCCCATTATATTTTGAATTCTATCAACTGCAGAATAAGTATCTAAGGAGGTAACAATAATAGGTATTCCTTTATCTCTTGCTATATTTACTATATTTTCATCTGCATGGAGTCCTCCAGTTAAAATTAAGCACTTGGTTGAAGTTTCCATGGCTAAAATTTGAATATCCGTTCTATGAACTCCTGTAATTACAGCTTTATTAGGTACTCTTAAAAAATAGGAAAGTGCCTGACCTGGATCCATTGCTCCTATTAAATAATTTTCTACAAACTCATCAAGTTTATCTTCTCCACATACAATCCCACCATTTACAATCTCTAATAATCTCTTTACTGTAATAGATTCCAAAAATTTATCCTTTTTAAATACTCCGAAAACCTTTACTCCTTTATTTAAAAGATAGGGAACCACAGTATCTTTTAAATAAAAATACTGTTCAGGAGGAACTTTATTCAAAACAGCCCCTAAAAATTTATCCTTAGCCAAATCTTTCATTCCCAGAATATCATCAATAGAGGTTTCCCCCTCCCAACTTTGAATTACAAGGGTTCTGGCATTTAATTTTTTTATTATGCTTAAAGAATCAATCCCTAAGCTATAACCTTCAAAATAGGTATCTCCACTGATGATAAATAACAAATCTTTATCTTTAAGCCTTTCAATTATTTCAAAAATTTTTTCATCTATTTTAAGATTTTCTCCCTCAAAAAGTTTATACTGAACCTGGTAGGTCCATACAAAAGGAGAAGAATATTCTGCAGGCTCTTTAGATTCTAACATAGAGTGAATAAAGTAAGCCTCTTCATCTAAAATCTGATTATCTTTTTTATAAGGAAATTTTCCTATTAATTTCATATAAGAAATTTTATATCCTCTTTCTTTTAAATTTAAAGCGAGCCCTAAGGATATTAAATTTTTTCCTGTAAATGGTTTGTTTGAAACTAAAAATATAGGTAACATTTTATTTCCCCCTTATATTTATATTCTTCCTATTATCATTCTTGCATCAAGGGCAATTCCCCCTTGATGTTTTACTACATAAGGATTTATATCTATCTCTTTTATTATTGGAAAATCCATAACAAGCTGAGATAACCTTAAAATTTTATCTACCAAATTTTCTTTATCATAAGGGGCTTCCCCTCTTACTCCTTCTAATATTTTACTTCCTTTTATTTCTTCTATCATCTCGTAAGCTTCTTCTTTAGTCAAAGGTGTTATTTTAAAAGATACATCCTTTAAAATTTCCACATAAATACCTCCAAGTCCAAACATAATCATATGTCCAAAGGTTGTATCATAGGAAACCCCTAAAATTACTTCTTTACCTCCTATTACCATTTCATAGACCATAACTCCCTTTATATAAGCATTAGGCATAAATCTTTTTACATTAATAGTAATATCAATAAACCCATTATAAACTTCTTCAGCATTTTTAAGATTAAGCTTAACTCCTCCTACATCAGTTTTATGCAAAATTTGAGGAGAAGAAACCTTTAAAACTACAGGATATCCTATTCTTTCTGCTACTTCTACAGCTTCCTCTGGAGTTCTTGCTAAAGCTTTTTTAGGAAATTCAAATCCATAAAGAGATAAAATCTCTGAAGCATTTTCATCTCCCACAGAAGTTACTCCTGCATTTTCAAGAACTTCCAAAATTAATTTTACCCTTTCTTTATTTTCAAGTGGAATCTCAATTTTGGGGATTTCTGGTTCTTTTTTATTTTTAATTATGCTAAAATCAATCAACTTTTTATAAGAAGTTATAGCAGTTGAGGGATCTGAATAACAGGGAATTTGCTGAGATTTTAAATTCTTTACCGCTTCTCTAATTTTTTTACCACCTATAAAACAAGCAAATATCGGCTTTTCTGAAATCTGGTTTGCTTTTATAATTTCCTTAGCTACATTTTCTACATCAGTTATAGCCTGAGGGGTAAGAATTACACATATTCCATCAATTAATTCATCTTTTATAGCCTGCTCAAGAACTATTTTATATCTTTCTGATGTTGCATCTCCTATAATATCTACAGGATTATATAAAGAGGCTGTGGGAGGAAGTTTGTCAATTATAGCTTCAATTGATTCTTTACTCATGGGATCAAGTTTTATACCCAGCTTATCGGCTGTATCTGCAGCTATAATTCCTGGTCCGCCTGCATTGGTGATTACAAGTAGTTTATTTCCTTTAGGAAAGTTTTTGAGTTTAAATATTTCTGCTGTTTCAAACAATTCCTGAATAGTGTTTACTCTTATTATACCTGCCTTTTTAAAAGCTTCAGAAAAGGCTCTGTCAAAACCTGCAAGAGCTCCGGTATGAGATGAAGCTGCCCTTGCTCCGGCTTCAGTTGTTCCTGCTTTAATAACTATAACTGGTTTGATTTTAGAAACCTTTTGAGCTACCTCTAAGAATTTTCTTCCATCCCTTATATCTTCAATATAACCAAGGATAATATCAGTTTCTGGATCTTTTCCAAAATATTCCAAAAAATCCGTTTCATTAAGATCAGCTTTATTACCAAGACTTACAAATTTGCTGAAACCAAAATCATTTTCTATAGCCCAATCAATAAGAGCAACTCCAAGAGCTCCTGATTGAGAAAAAAAAGAAACCCTTCCAGATGGAGGTAAATCAGAAGCAAAAGTAGCATTCATTTTATTAAGTGTATTAATTACTCCCAAACAATTAGGACCTACCATTCGAATTCCATATCTTTTAACAAGTTCTGCAACTTCATGCTCAAGCTGTATACCTTCACCACCTATTTCTCTAAATCCTGCTGTAATAACTACCAATCCTTTAACCTTAGCTTCAGCACATTCTTTTATAATTGAAGGAACACCTTTGGCAGGAATTACCACTATAGCCAAATCTATTTTGTCAGGAATCTCTCTCACAGAAGGATAACACTTT
>PNIK01000070.1 GCA_002877985.1 Thermodesulfobacterium geofontis
TGAAAGAGTTAGCTATCGTTCTTTTAAGCTCAGGAATGGATAGTGCAGTATGTGCAAGTATCGCCTCCCAAACTAATCGTCTTGCTTTCTTACACTTTCAATACGGACAAAAGGCCTATAAAAAAGAATTAGAATGTTTTAAAAATTTGGTAGAATTTTTTAAACCCGAAAAAGCTGAAATTGTAAATCTTCCCTTTTTTAAAAACTGGGGTGGATCAAGCTTAATTTCAAATTCCCTCGAAATTCCTGAAACAGAAGTTGGAGAAATTCCTTCTACCTATGTTCCCTTTAGAAATGGAATTTTTTTAAGTATAGCTACAGCCTGGGCTGAAATTATAGGAGCAACCAAAATATTTATAGGGGTAAATCAAATAGACTTTTCAGGCTATCCAGATTGTAGAAGTGAGTTCATTGAAGCCTTTAATAAAGCTATTTCTATAGGAACTAAACCAGAAACTAAAATTAAAATAGAAACACCTATTATAAATTTAACTAAAAAAGAAATTGTGAAACTGGGTATTAAATTGGGAACCCCCTTTCATTTAACCTGGTCTTGTTATAAAGAAACTGAGATTGCCTGTGGCAAATGTGCTTCCTGTAAATTGAGATTAAAAGCTTTTAAAGAAGCAGGAATTCCAGATCCTCTTCCTTATGCTCATCAATTCTAATTTGTAAATTTTTTCACATATACTAAATTCATTTTAAAATCGTATTCTAATAAATTTTATAAGAAAAAAATTATAATAGGAGTTTTTTTAAAATGAACAATTCAATTGGAAAGGTTTTGGTGGTAGGAGGAGGTATAGCAGGAATTCAGGCAGCATTAGACCTTTCCCAACTTGGATATTATGTCTATCTTGTGGAAAAAAGACCTACTATAGGTGGATTAATGGCTCAACTTGATAAAACTCTTCCTACCAATGACTGTAGTATATGAATACTTGCCCCTAAAATGGTGGAGGCCTGGAGGTCTCCGAATATTGAAATCTTAACCCTAACAGAGGTCACAAAAGTAAAAGGAAAACCTGGAAACTTTCAAGTTACTTTAAAAATTAATCCAAGATATATAGCTCCTGAAAAATGTAGAGCCTGTGGTAAATGTTTAGAATTTTGTCAAGCAATTACCATAGACTGGTTTAATGCATTTCTTTCTTTTACTAAGGCGATTCATTTGGATTTTCCTCAATCTGTCCCCCATAGTTATTATATTGATAAAAATGCCTGTTTAAAGTTGTCTCAAAAACAACCTTGTGAAATGTGTTTGAGTGTTTGCGATTCTAAAGCCATAGATTTTAATCAAAAACCAATAATAAAAAATATTGAGGTAGGAGCTATAATACTTGCACTTGGAGTAGGAGAACAGCCTTTTGAAATACTTGAAAAATACGGTTACGGAAAATATAAAGATATACTCTGTAGTACCGAAGTTGAAAGACTTCTTTGTATATCTGGTCCTACAGAAGGAGAATTGGTTAGGGAATCGGATTTTAAAGTTCCTCAAAAAATTGCTTTTCTACAATGCATAGGTTCCCGTGATTTAAGAAATAATAGAATTTATTGTTCTTCAATATGTTGTGCAGTTTCCATAAAACAGGCTATTTTAATAAAAGAACATTATCCCTCTTCTGAAATTACCTTTTTTTATATAGATGTAAGATCACCAGTTAAAGAATTTGACAAGGTTTTTGAAGAGGCAGTTAAAAAGTATAATTTCAGAATCCTTAGAACAAGACCTGGAAAAATTTACAGAAAAAATGGCAAGATTTATATTCATTATATAGATGAGGAGGGGAAACTAAAGATAGAAAACTTTGATGTAGTAGTTTTATCTATTGGACTTTCTCCACCCGAAAATGCTCAAAAAATTGCAAAAATTTTTAGAATTGAACTTAATGAATTTGGTTTTGCAAAAACAGAATCTTTAAATCCTTTAAAAACAAGTCGTTCTAGGATTTATGCTATAGGAGTATTCCAGGGCCCTAAGGATATTCATGAAAGTGTGATACAGGCTTCAGCTGCAGCTGCTCATGTATCTCAACTTTTAAAAGAGGTAAGATTTTCTTCTACTATAGAAAAATCTTTTCCTCCTGAAGATAAAGAATTAATAAATGGAGATCCAAGAATAGGAGTTTTTATCTGTCATTGTGGTTCAAATATAGCAGGAGTTATTGATGTAGAAACCCTTAGGGATTATGCAAAAACTCTACCTAATGTGGCACTTTCAGAAACAAGTATGTTTACCTGTAGTGAAGACTTCTTAAATAAAATAAGAGAAAAAATTAAGGAACACAAACTTAATAGAATTGTAATTGCAGCCTGCACCCCAAGAACTCATGAATATATATTTAAAAATACTTTAAGAGAGGCTGGATTAAATCCTGGATTTTTTGAAATGGCTAATATAAGAGAACAATGTTCATGGATTCATTCAGATAATCCCGAAAAGGCAACAGAAAAAGCTAAAGATTTAATTAGAATGGCTGTAGCTAAAGCTCAAAACCTCAAACCAGTAAAACCTCAAAATATTTCGATTACTCCCTCTGCTCTTATAATAGGAGGTGGAGTTGCTGGACTTAATGCAGCCCTTTCTGTTGCAGAACAGGGATTTAGAGTCTATCTTGTTGAGAAAGAAAAAGAACTTGGTGGGCAGTTAAGAAAAATTAAATTTTTAATTTCAGGTGAAGATCCTCAAAAGTATCTTAAGGATTTAATTACTAAAGTGAAAAATCATCCAAATATAAAAGTCTATACAGAAGCTCAAATCAAAAACATTTCAGGTTATGCGGGAAATTACAAAACTTTAATTAAGACAGATAACCTTTTAGAATTAGTTAATCACGGAGCAATCATTATTGCAACTGGAGGAAAGGAATATAGACCCTCTAAATATAAGATTGATGGCAAAAAAATAATTACCCAACTTGATTTAGAAAAAAAGATTTTCGAAAATTCTTTAGGTAAAGACATCAAAAAAATAGTAATGATTCAGTGTGCTGGTTCAAGAGGAGATGAACTTGAATACTGTAGCAAGATTTGTTGTCTCCAAGCTCTTAAAAATGCTCTTCAAATTAAAAAATTAAATCAAGAAATAGATGTTTATATCCTCTATAGAGATATAAGGGCCTATGGATTTTATGAAAAGTACTATTTAGAGGCAAGAAGAAAGGGAGTAAAATTTATAAGATTTCCTGAAAATAAGAGACCAAAGATAATCGAGAAAAACAAAAAACTTAAAGTAAAGGTATATGATAACATTTTATGTAAAGAATTGGAGCTCTATCCTGATCTTGTAGTTTTATCAGTAGGGGTTATTCCACATAAGGAAAGGGATTTCATTAATTTACTTGGTATTCCTATAGATGAAGATGGATTTCTTAAAGAGGCACATATAAAAATAAGACCGGTTGAAACTCCAATAGATGGAGTTTTCATATGTGGTCTTGCTCATAAACCACAACCTTTATCAGAGGTAATTACTGAAGCAAAGGCCTGTGCAGCAAAAGCGTGTGCTTTGCTTGCAAAAACTTCTATGGAAATACTTTCAATTACTGCTGAAGTTGATATAGATAAATGTATAGGATGTAGTATTTGTAAAAATCTTTGCCCGTTTTTAGCTATTGAGATGGTAAAATTTGATAAAAAGAAAAAAGCTCAAGTTATAAAAGCCCTTTGTAAAGGCTGTGGAATATGTGCTTCCCATTGTCCAGTTTTCGCTATTGAGATTGATGGATTCCCAATAAGTGCCCTCTTAAATCAAATCAGAGCCTTTAAAGTAGATTTTTTAGAAGAACAAATAAAAGAAGTAAAGGGGGCAAGTTAAAATGCTTTATGAACCCTCAATTTTAAGTTTTATGTGTCACTGGTGAGGATATACAGCTGCAGACGGGGCAGGAGTGTCCCGCAAAATTCATCCTCCATATTATAGGACCATTAGAGTTCTCTGTACAGGAAGAGTCGATCCACTTTTTATCTTTGAAGCTTTTAAATCTGGTGCAGATGGAGTATTAATATGTGGTTGTAGGCTTGGAGAGTGTAAATATTTTGAGGGAAATCTTCAGGCTTTAATTACAGGAGAGTTTGCAAAAATTATAATGAAGAATTTGGGTTTAAATGAAAATCGCTTAAAATTAAGCTGGGTTGCCTCTACCGAATCAGCTAAATTGGTTGTAAATTTAGTAGAATTTTTTGAAATTATCAAAAATCTTGGACCTCTTGGAAGTGAAGAAAATTGGGATGAAGAAGATAAGATTTTATATCTAAATTGTGCTTTAAAAATCTGTAAGGATGTCCAAATAAGAACTCTCCTTGGAAATATAGCTACAGAAATTAAATCATTGAAAGATTTTTCTCATCAAACTATTGCAAAAAAATTGGAAGAAAAACTTCTTAAAAGACTTAATGTAAAATTATTAGAATTAGAAGTAAAAACACTTATTAAAAGAGGATTGAAAGATTTTGACTCACTTCTTAAGAAAATTAAGGCAGATAGAGAAGATTTGGAAAGAATATATTTTAAAACCATGAAACAGGTAATAAAAGATTAAGGGGATAACAATGAATTTTCCCTCTTTTGATTTTGAATTATGTTTTAAATGTGGAGCTTGTTCAGGAGTTTGCCCTGTTAAAAAAAGATTTGAAGAATTTGATCCCAGAAAAATGATGCATCTTTTACATCTCAATCTTGTAGACACCTCTGTAGAAAAACTTTTCTGGTATTGTGCTCAATGCGGAAAATGTGTCCCAGTTTGTCCAATGGAAGTAAAACCAAAAGAGGTAATAAGAATTTTTAGAAATTCTCTGATGAAAAGAGCTTTTTCTAAAATTAATCCTAAACCCACCTTTGTCTGGTTACATTTTATGGACTGTACAGGATGTTCAGAGGCTCTTTTAAGAAGTGATAATCCCTCTATAAAAGATTTACTTTTAGATGTTATTAATTTAGAATATCACGAAACCCTCATGGCTGCTGGAGGAAAGGAAGCTGAAAAAACTCTCTTTCAAACTATAGAAAAGTATAAAGAAAAATATTTTTGTGTAATTGAGGGTGCGATTCCTGTTAAAGATGGAGGAGTTTATTGTAAAATTGGTGGCAAAACTGCAAAAGATATCTTAAAAAAGGTTGCTAATAATGCAAAATTAGTTATTTCTATAGGAACTTGTGCTTGTTTTGGAGGAATACCAGCTGCTTTTCCTAATCCAACTGGTGCGGTAGGAGTTAAAGATGTTATTGAAAAAAAGAAGCTTATAAATATCCCAGGTTGTCCTCCCAATCCTTACAATTTCTTAGCGACTCTTGCTTACATCTTTTTATTTAAAAAAATACCTCCGCTTGACGATTTGGGAAGACCAAAATTTGCTTATGGTGAATTAGTTCATGATCTTTGCGAAAGATCAGATTATTATGATGAAGGGAAATTTGCAGAGGCCTTCGGAGATGAAGGACATAGAAAGGGATACTGTCTTTATAAATTAGGATGTAAAGGATTAGTTACTTATGCAAACTGTCCAGGTATCAGATTTTGTGGAGTCCAAACCTGGCCTGTTTCAATAGGTCATCCCTGTATAGGTTGTACAGAACCTCATTTTTGGGATAAAATGAGCCCCTTTTATGAACCTGTAGAACTTTAAATCTTCTACAAAAATGTTTGAATGTAAAAGATGCGGTTCCTGTTGTAAAGGTGAAAGTACTGTAAGCCTTTCTAAAGTTGAAATTTCAAGAATTGCCAAATTTCTTAATCTTTCTGAATCTGAGTTTTTAGAAAAATATACAACTAAGAAAGGAAACTTTAGAATAGAAATGAAGGTTAAAAAGGGTTTTTGTATCTTTTTTGACAGAAAAAAAAGATTGTGTAAAATTCATCCCGTAAAGCCTGAAAAATGTAAAGAATGGCCTCTTATTCCTGCCATTTTTGAAGATGAAGAAAGTTTTAAAATTATTCAAAATTCCTGTTTAGCTCTAAAAGGACTAAATTGGGAACAATTAAAATTTTTTAAAAACTTGCATAAATAAAAAAAAGTTTTAAAATTATAATTTAAATTTTTTATGGAGGAATTAGGAAAATGACTGAAGAAAAGCTTAGATTTTACAAAGGTCTTGGATTAAAACTTACACCCCAAAGGTTAGCTATTTTGGAATTTCTGGAAAACAACAGGTCTCATCCCTCAGCTGAAGACATTTACAATGCCTTAAAACCTCGTTTCCCAAGTATGTCTTTTGCAACAGTTTACAATACATTAGAAGTGCTTGCAAAAAAGGGCTTAGTAAAGGAAATAAGCTTAGAAAGCACAAGAAAAAGATTTGATCCCTTTACCCATCCTCATCACCATTTCTTTTGCAAAGCCTGCAGAAAAGTAATAGATATTGAAAATATTAAAGACAATTTAGGTATACCTGAGGAAATAAAGGATTGCGAAATAGACGAATATCAGATTATCTTTTTTGGTTTTTGTTCTGACTGCAAGCAAAAAGTAAGCAGTGACATTTATCTTGACAAGAATTAAAAATTATATTATTTTATAAGATTACAGAGAAAAGGGGCCCGTAGC
>PNIK01000088.1 GCA_002877985.1 Thermodesulfobacterium geofontis
AAGGGATTAAAGCTTTTTATTAATAGATGTATTAGTGCCTTAAAGGGTGAAGGGTCTGTAGGGTATATGGGTTTTACTCATAGAGAAGCTTCTTTAAAAAAATGGCATGATTTTGAAGAGTTTCTTATTAAATCCGGATTTGTTATTACTGATATTTTAAGAGATTTTACTATCTATCCAGAAGAGGATAATCAGTGGGAGGATTTTTATCGCACTTATCGTATTATGAAAGAATTTGATTTAGAATTACCAAATGTAGATTGGTATAAGTCTTGTTTTATGAGATTTGAGGTGGTTCAAGGGCCAAATATATTAGAAATTCCTTTGCCTCAAAATTTAGAAGAATTGTATTTTGATGATGAAGCTTGGGCTACTCCTGTACCTTCATTCTTAGAAAAGAAGGAGTAGGTCTATGGCTTATACAACTTCTGATTTTAAAAGAGGATTAAAAATTGAATGGGAGGGTAAACTTTACGAAATTTTAGAATTTCAACATGTAAAAGTTTCTAAAACTCAGCCTGTTGTAAGAACAAAATTAAAGGATCTTGCTACAGGTAGAGTTTTGGAAGTAAATTTTAGAGCTGGAGAGCGTTTTGAAGAACCAGATTTTAAAGAAAAAGAAATACAGTATTTATATAAAGAGGGAGATAGATATGTTTTTATGGATCTTGAAGAGTATGATCAGGTGTATTTTTCTGAAGAAGAAATTGGAGAGGCCTCTAAATATTTAAAGGAAAATCTTAATGTATATGCCCTTTATTATAAAGGAAAATTAATAAGTATTGAACTTCCTAATACAGTAGATTTGAAAGTAATAGAAACAGAGCCAGGGATTAGAGGGGATACAGTTGGTTCTGCCACCAAACCTGCTAAATTAGAAACAGGTCTTATAATCCAAGTTCCTCTTTTTATAAATGAAGGGGATATAATAAGAGTTGATACAAGAACTGGAAAATATTTAGAAAGGGTAAGTTAACTTATTGTTATAAATGGTTTATTATATAAGGTCTAAAAGCTACTATAGATATGCCTTAGATCTATATAAAGATCTTCCTAATTTTAAAAAGGATCTATCAGAACTTCAAAAAAAGGCACAAGAGATTTTTAAATTAGGACTAAAAGCTATTTGGGCACTTTCTTATGTAACTCCTCCTAAAAAACCCCCAGAATTTAAAGAACTTTGGAATAAAACTATAGAATCTCTGGATTCAAATGATATATCTAAATTAGAAAATATTAAAAATATCATTTTTTCTGAAAAATCTAATCCGGAAGAAGTTATTGAGAGCGTAAAAGCTTTTTTGGAAATTGTTCAAAGAGTATTAAAGCCCATTCTTTAATATTAAAGCCTTAATTTTCACCAAAGTTTAATATTTGCATGAAGTTCAAAAAAGTGATATTATAAAAAATCTATGGATAAAACAAAAATTCAAGAATATTTAAAGGTATTAGCTTGCCCTCAATGTAAAGGAGAAGTAGTTTACAAAATATGGAATAAAAAGGAAGGATTTTATTGTAAGAAATGCAGTCTTTTTTATCCTATAGAGGATGATATTCCCATAATGCTTGTAGAAGAAGCTATTAACATATCCCTTTTAGAAAAAAATGAGCCATCCTAAGATCCCTCCACCACAGCTTTATTTTGTTGCAATTACAGGTAGAATTTTAGATTTATGGAAAGAAGTTCTTGAAAATTTAAAATCTGAGCTTGGTTCTTTTCTTTTCCAATCTAAAATTTACGATTTTTCATCCTTTACTTCTTATTATGAAAAAGAAATGGGAAAAGACCTAAAAAAGACTATTTATTTTTTTGAAAAGTTAAAACCTCCTGAATATCTAATTGAGTTAAAATATAAATGTTATGAAATTGAAAAAAGCTTAGCTGAACCTTCAGGCAATAGAACTATTAATTTAGATCCCGGATATTTAGGTCTTTCAAAAATAGTTCTTTCTACTTTTAAAGATTATGCTCATAGAATATACTTAGGTAAAGGAGTATATGCTGAGGTTACTTTAATTTATAAAAATAAAACTTATGTAGAACTTCCGTGGACTTATCCAGATTATAGACAGCCTGAAATTATTGAAATTTTTAACAAAGCAAGAGCTTGGTACAAAGAGTGTTTAAATGTTAGTTGATCACTTGGGAAGAAAAATTGAATATTTAAGAATATCTGTAACAGACAGATGCAATTTTAAATGTATATACTGTTATACTAACCAAAATTGGAAATGGCTTCCTCATGAAGAAATATTGAGATTTGAAGAAATAGAAAAAATAGCCCGAGTTTTTGCTAAATTGGGTGGAAAAAGGATAAGATTAACAGGTGGAGAACCTCTTCTTAGAAGAAACATAGAGACTCTTATTGAAAAACTCTCTCAAATACCTGGGATTATAGATTTAAGTCTTACTACAAATGGATTTTTTTTGGAGGAACTTGGAGAAAAGTTAAAGAAAGCAGGTTTAAAAAGAATAAACATAAGTTTGGACACTTTAAACAAAGAAAAATTTGAAAAGATTACAGGTATTTCTGCATTTGAAAAAGTTTTTAAAAGTATTGATTTAGCTTTAGATTTGGGGTTTGATCCTGTAAAAATAAATACCGTAGTGATTAAAGGGTTTAACGAGGATGAAATTTTAGAACTTGCTAAACTTACCTTAGAAAAACCTATTGAAGTTAGATTTATAGAATTTATGCCTATAGGTAAAAATAGCCTATGGGATGAGAAACATATAATTACCGTAGGAGAAATAAAAGCTATTTTAGAAAGATTTTCTGAATTAATTCCTGATTTTTCTTTTGGTGGAGGACCTGCAAAAATATTTAAATGGAAATTTGCAAAGGGTAAGATTGGTCTGATATCTCCTATTTCTGAACATTTTTGTCATAAGTGTAACAGATTAAGAATTACTACAGATGGTAGATTGAGACCTTGTCTTTTTTCTGATAATGAAATAAATTTAAAACCTATTTTGAGAGAGGGTAAAGGGACTTTAGAAGAGGCCTTTTTTTTAGCTTTAAAATTGAAGCCTGCTAAACATAATTTAAATTTTACTTTAAGACCTATGAGAGCTATTGGAGGATAAATGCCTCAGAAAGAAAAAAAGGAGAATGGGAAAGGTTTTTGGCTTAGTTTGGGTACCCTTAAGAAAGGTTTTCCTGACCAGGTACTTAAATTAAGTAAACCCTTTTTTAGAGATAGTTATGTCTTAGCAAGGCTTCCGGAGGGGCGAAAGGAAATTTTCATACTTACTGAGGTTTGTTATAAGATACCATTTGATATAGAGGGAGTGCCTGTAGTTTTAAGAAAAGCCACCTCTAAAGAAATTAAAGAATATGAAAAAAAATTGGAAATTGAAGAAAAAGGAAAAGAATTTTGTCTTCAATTTGCAAAGGATCTGGGAATAGAAATGAATTTAGTAAGAGTAGATTGTTTTTTTGATAAAAGTAAAATTATTTTTTATTATACCGCAGAAGGGAGAATAGATTTTAGACAACTTGTAAAAGAACTTGCAAGAGCTTTAAGAATGAGAATTGAAATGAGACAAATAGGAGTTAGGAATGAAACTGCACTTGTAGGAGGAATAGGATATTGTGGAAAAGAATTTTGTTGTGCCAGATTTTTAAGACAGTTTACTCCACTTTCTATCAGAATGGCAAAAGAACAGGGTCTTATTTTAGATCCCAATAAAATATCTGGTCCTTGTAGAAGACTTTTATGTTGCTTAGCTTATGAAGAAAGTATTTATAAAGAGTTTTTACAGGATTTACCTAAAATTGGAAATAAAGTAAATATTGACGGAGAGACTTATAAAATTCTAAAATATAACATTTTTCAAAAAATAGCCTATCTGGAAAATAAGGAAGGAGAGATTATCCGAATTCCTGTTAAAGATTTAAAAACCTTCATAGAAGAACATATAGAGGAATCAATGATAGAAGAAGGTTTTGAAGAACTGGATGAGGGTTAAATTATGAGGATATATTTAACTACTCCAATTTATTATGTAAATGCTTATCCTCATTTGGGACATGCCTACACTACAATTATAGTAGATGCTGTTGCAAGGTTCTATAAGCTTAAAGGCTGGCATGTATTTTTTTTAACAGGCACTGATGAACACGGAGATAAAATTCAAAAAGCATCAAAAGATCAAGGAAAAGATCCACATACATTTGTAGATGAAATTAGTTTAGTTTTTAAAAAAACCTGGGATTATTTTGGATTAAATTATAATAAATTTATTCGTACAACCTCCAAAGAACATAAAAAGGTAGTTCAATATATTTTGCAAAAACTTTATCAAAAAGGAGAAATCTATCTTGATGAATATGAGGGACTTTATTGCTTTGGTTGTGAAAGATTTTTAACCTCAAAGGAGCTTGATGAAGAAGGAAGATGCAAAGACCATAAAGTTTATCCTGAGCATATAAAAGAAAATAATTATTTTTTTAATTTGGAAAAATATAGAGCCTGGCTAAAAGATTATATCTATAAAAATGAAATAATTTATCCAGAGTTTTATAAAGAGGAAGTTTTAAACATGCTTGAGGAAGAATTACCTCCTCTCTGCATCTCTCGTCCAAAAAATAGACTTTCCTGGGGTATAGAGCTTCCTTTTGATCCTGATTATGTCACTTATGTATGGTTTGATGCCTTAATTAATTATCTCTCAGGAATAGGCTATCCAGAAAATCCAGAATGGAAAGACTGGTGGAAAAATGCACATCATTTTATTGCAAAAGATATTTTAAGACCACATGCCATTTATTGGCCTATTATGTTAAAAGCTATGGAAATTCCTATTTATAAAAAACTTCTTGTTCATGGATACTGGTTGGTCGATAAATTTAAGATGTCTAAATCTCTTGGAAATATTGTTGAACCTATTGAACTTGCTGAAAAATTTGGAAAAGACCAGTTAAGATATTTTCTTTTAAGAGAAATGGCTTTTGGATATGATGCTGAATTTAGTATTTTTAATTTTATTACTAGAATAAATGCTGATTTGGCAAATGATTATGGAAATTTAATTTATCGAACTTTAAATCTTGTGGAAAGGTATTTTGAAAGTAAGATTCCGCCTTTAGAAAATTTGGAAGACACAGATAAAGAATATTTAAAAGAGGTTGCTTTAGCACTAAGTGAATACGAAAACCAATTTTTGAACTTTTATTTTCATAGGGCTTTAGAAAAACTCTGGGAAGCTATAAGAAAGGGAAATGTCTATATTGATAAAGTCTCACCTTGGAGCGAAATAAAAAAGGGAAATAAAAAGAGGGCAGGAACTATTTTAAGGGTTCTTTTAGAAAGTATTAAAAGTTTTGCTATTGCTCTTTATCCAGTTATGCCTGAAACTTCTAAAATTCTTTTAAATAATCTTTCTTTCGAAAAAGAACCTTTATGGGAAGATGTTTTTAAATTTGATCTACTTAAAACCGGTGCTCTTGTTAATAAAGGTAAACCTTTATATCCAAGAATTGAAGAAAGACCTGAAGAGAAAAAAATTGAAAGGGAGGGAAGGAATAGTAAGATAGAAGAACTTATCTCTATAGAAGAATTTAAAAAATTAGACTTACGCATTGGAAAAATAATTTTAGCAGAAAAGATAGTAGGAGCGGATAAACTTTTAAGGTTAGAAGTTTTATGTCCAGAAAAGAAGCAAATTGTTGCTGGGATTGCAGAATATTACAAGCCTGAAGAATTAATAGGAAAAGAGGTAGTATTGGTAGTAAATTTAAAACCAGCTAAAATAAAAGGAGTTTTATCTGAGGGTATGATCCTTGCTGCCAAAGATAAAAAGGATCTTTGTTTGATTGTTCCAGAAAAAAATTTAGAACCCGGAGCAAAAGTTTCTTAACCTGGAGGCCAGCCCATTGTTCTTCCTGCTAAAATATGAAAATGAAGATGAAATACTGTTTGTCCAGCCTCTTCTTTGCAATTAACAACAACTCTATATCCCCTTTCATCAAATCCAAGATCCTTAGCAATTTTATTTATTACTAAATAAATATGCCCTATAAGATCTTTATCATCCTCTGTTAATTCTAAAAGTGTAGCTATATGCTTTTTGGGAACTACTAAAATATGATAGGGTGCCTGAGGATTAATATCATGAAAAGCAACTACTTTATCATCTTCATACACAATATTTGAAGCAATTTCTTTATTTACAATCCTACAAAAAACACAACTCATAACAATTACCTCCTGCCTTAGATTTAATTTTAAAAATTTTAAAAAACTTTAAAATTAAAGTCAAGCCTTCGAATTGCCTCATTAAAAATCTAAAGGAAATTTTATCGATGCCTCATATAAAAATCTAAAGAAAAAATTAAAATGTCCCCTAATTTCACTTAGGGGAAGAAGTTGGCTTTGAGCTTAAAAACCAAAAAAGAACTAACAATTGAATATGCTAAACGCTACCGAAAAGTTTCTAAAAAAGAAAAATCCCAAATCCTTGATGAATTCACAAAAATCACAGGCTATAACCGCTCATATGCCTCTTATCTCTTAAGCAACCACGGAAAAATTATCTACATA
>PNIK01000034.1 GCA_002877985.1 Thermodesulfobacterium geofontis
TTTTTTTAATACTCTTTTTGTTAACCAAAATTTAAATGGAGGTTAACGAATTGATAGATAAAATTTTTTTATTTTTGTTAACCTTATTTATTTTAAATGTTAACGAAAATATCTTTTCTGCTGAAATTCCCTTAAATACTTTAGAAGAAATAAAATTAGAAGAGGTAAAGGTTATCTCACCAGCCAAAGGACAAAATCTTGAAAAAATAAGTCAGGAAATAAAAGTAATAAAAGGAGAAGAACTTTTAGAATTTGGTGCTGAAGCTTTTTCAGCTCTTGAACTTAAAGAAAGGGGAGCCTTTGGGGTTCAAGCTGATATCTCTATTAGAGGAACAAGTTTTGAACAAAATCTTGTTTCCCTTGAAGGAATAAGACTTTCTGATCCACAAACAGGACACCACCTTATGAATCTTCCCTGGGAAGAAAACATATTAGAAAGTTTAGAAATCCTCTCAGCAGGGGCAAGTGCTGTTTATGGACCAGGAGGTTTTGGAGGGGTTCTCAATTTCAATTTAAAACCCTCTGCAAAAGAATATAAATTCTTAGCTGAATATGGAAGCTATGATTATAGATATATATTGGGTAATTTTGGTTTTCCAATCTTTAATTTAGTTTTTTCTCAAAAAAAGGCAAATGGTTTTATATGGAATAGGGATTTTGATATAAGAACCTTTAATCTTTACACAAAGGATGACAAAAAGACTATCTTTTATGGATTTCAGGAAAAAGATTTTGGAGCAAGAAATTTTTATACCACAAAATGGGATACTGAATGGGAACAAACAAAAACTCATCTATTTTTAATTAAAAAAAATATATACAAAACCAACTGGTTCTTAGAACCAGCTCTACTTTATAGAATTAACTATGATTTATACCTTTTAGATAGAAAAAATCCAGATTTTTATAAAAATACTCACAAATCTCAGGTCTTTCGGTTAAATCTTCCTTTAAGATATGAGAGAACCTTGGCTGATTATCTTTTGGGAATAGATTTTTCTTACGAAACACTTGAGAGTTCAAGATTAGGTGATCATTTAAGGAAGGGGGCAGGTTTTTATTTCTGGATATATCCTAAAATAGGCTCTAAAATTTTTCTCAGTTTAGGCGGACGCTATGATGTGATAACTCAGAATAAAGACATCTTTTCCTATAATCTTGGTTTTGCCTATCTTTTTAGCCCTCAATTTAAATTGAGAAGTTCCTTTGGTTTTTCTTATAGAATACCAAGCTTTACAGAACTTTATTATCAATCTCCCACCATTAAAGGGAATCTTTCTTTATCTCCTGAAAAAGCCTATAACGCTGAAGCTGGGTTTGATTATAACAAAGAAAAAATAACTTTATCTGGAACTTTATTTTATAGATACGGCAAGGACATCATAGATTGGATAAGTAAGGATGGAATTATACAGGCTCAAAACATAGAAATTTTAAAAACTTTTGGATTTACTGTAGATGGCAGTATTGATCTCAAATTTTGTAAACCCTTTATCAGCTATACCTATATTAACCAGATAGCTAAAAATTTACCAAGTGCCCGTTATTCTGGAAGCTATTTGAGACATAATTTTATTTTAGGAATTTCAGCAGATCTTCCCTATGATTTTAAATTTTTCGGAAGTTTAAACTACAGAAAATATTATGAGAGAGATAATGTTTTCTTGGTTAATTTAAAAATAAAAAAGAGACTTCTTAAACATACCAGTTTTTCTCTATGGGTGGACAATCTTTTTGATAATGAGTACGAGGAAATAGGAAAAGTAAAAGCACCTCCTCAATGGATAGGCACAGGTTTAGAAATAAATTTTTAATTTAAAAACTTGACAAATAATTTTTATGATATATTTTTAAAGCCGTCCATCTTATGTTTTTAAGGAGGGCAAAATGAAGGACATCAAGAATATAGAAAAATTTGAATATGGTTTTGGTCAGCACCTTATTATTGATGGATACGGAGCCAACCGTGAAAAACTCATGGATCTTGATTTTATATATAATTTTTTAAGTAAATATCCAGAAGAAATCCAGATGACCAAGATAATGCCTCCTTATGTTTTTAAATATTATTCCCCTATTCCTGAAGACTGGGGAATTTCTGGATTTGTAATCATTGCCGAAAGTCATATTAGTATTCATACCTTTCCTGAAAAATTGTATTTAAGTGTGGATGTATTTTCTTGTAAGCCCTTTGATGTAGATAAAGCCATAAGAGATATTACAGAGATTTTTGAAATTAAAAAAAGTGAGATTAGGTTTTTTGACAGAGGCTTAGAATTTCCTCGGTCCATTAGAGCAGTTGAAAGCTTTATTCGTATGGAAAGAAAGGACCTAATTTTGTAAACAAATGAAACTTACCTTTCTTGGGCTACCTGATCATCCCCAGGCAAAGGTAGCCCTTATTCCTGCTCCCTTAGAGATTACCACTTCCTGGCAAAAGGGCACTAAAGAAGCTCCCACAGAAATTTTAAAGGTTAGTCCTAATCTTGAATTTTTTGATGAGGAAACAGAACTTGAACCTCAAGAAGTACTGGGTTTTTTTACCTTTCCTGTGCCTGAACTTCCCTTTGATATAGATATGGCTCTTGATGTGATTTCAAAAATTGTAAGAGAAACCTTGGAAGAAAAAAGGTTTCCCATCCTTATAGGAGGAGAACACACAGTTACCTTGGGAAGCATAAAATCCTTAAAGGAAGTTTATAAGAATTTAAAAATTCTTCATCTTGATGCACACTTAGATTTAAGAGATGAATATTTAGGATGTAAATTTTCCCACGCAACTGTAGTAAGGAGAATATACGAAATGGGAATTCCGGTTTTAAGTGTGGGAGTAAGAACACTCTCTAAAGAGGAATACGAATTTATTAAGAAAACTAACTTTTCTCTTTTATGGATGAGAGATTTAAGAGAAAATTGGGATAGGAGTTTTAAAATAATAGAGGATTTTCTTAAAGAAGGAGAAATTTATCTTTCCTTAGATATGGATGTTTTTGATCCCTCTATTGCTCCTGGAGTTGGAACTCCCGAGCCTGGAGGAATGAGCTGGTATGAATTTTTGCAAATTATTAAATTAGTGGTTAGATATAATTTGATAGGGATGGATATAGTGGAAACAAAGCCCGTCGCAGGAAATGCAATTACAGAATACTTGGCAGCCAAAATAATTTTTAAAATATCTTCTTATTTAGCTAAGAAATATGAAACTTCTTGAAAAATATGCTAAACTTCTTTTTGAATCAGCTTTATTAAAAAGAATCCAGAGAACAGGATATGCTTATCTTGGAACAGGAGGAGAAAATGTAGCCTCCCATTCCTTTGGAGTTATCTTTTGTGCCTGGATACTTTCAGAGATTTGTGAAGAACCTCTTGATAAAGAGAAACTTTTTAAAATGGCATTAATTCATGATTTAGCAGAAACAAGAATAGGTGATTTTAATGCAGTTAACAAAATATACAACAAAGCTGAGGAAAAAAAAGCCTTAGAGGATGCCTTTTCCAGTACTCCTATAAAAGAAGAAGTTTTAGCTCTCTGGGAAGAATATAGAAATCTGAAAAATTTAGAAGCTAAATTAGTTCACGACGCAGATATTATTGATTTAATAATACAGCTTAAAGAACAAAAGGATTTAAACAATCCCTATGCAGAAAAGTGGATTGAATATGCAAAAAAAAGGCTTATTACAGAGGAAGCAAAAAAATTGGTTAAAGCAATTTTAAAAACAGAATGGTGTTCCTGGTGGTTAGAATACTTTTTTAAGAATGATGAAAAGGGAAGTCAGAGAAAAAATTCTTAATCTATGTAATCTCTGTGGAAAATGTGTTCCTGTATGTCCCTCCTATAGGGTTTATAAAAAGGAAGCTTTTTCTCCAAGAGGAAGACTCTTTTTACTTTCTCAAGGAATAGAACATGAAAGTTTTGAATTCTGTTTGCTTTGTGAGAGATGTGAAAGAATTTGTCCCCATCATATAAGTTTCCCATCCTTTTACCTGGGAAAACTAAAAGAAGATTTAGGTAGAAAATGGCCAATGGAATTCAAATCGAAAGAGGGGGAAGTGACAGTATATTATTCTTGTGGTTTAAAATATTTATATCCGCAAGCTTTAAGAAGATTTGAAGAAATTCTTGAAAAAAGGGGAATTACTGTAGAGATACCTAAGAATTTAGTTTGTTGTGGAGCTCCATTTTTAAATCTTGGATTAATTTCCAATTTAAAGGAAAAGGCACTTAAAAATCTTGAGGTACTTGAAAAAACCAATGGCTACATTGTGATGTTTTGTGCAACCTGCTTGTGGATTTTTAAAAAAATTTATCCTAAAATTTTTAAAGATACCCAGTTTGAAGAAAGATTTGGCAAACTTTCTGAAAGGGTTATTTCAGCTTTTACTTATCTTTCTTTAGAAGCAGAGGATGTACTTAAGGTTTTGGAGGAAGAAAGAATTAAGAAAAATATTCTTTTTCACTTGCCTTGCCACTTGACAGAAGATTTTAATTTGGTAAAAAATAAAATAGAGACAAAGGATTTTTGTTGCGGTTCTGCAAAAATTTCTCTTTGGTTAAAGGGTTTCCAGAAGGAAAATAAAAGGGAATGGATTAGAAATTTAAAAGATAAAAAGATTTTAGCCACCTTTTGCACAGGCTGTTATTTAAATTTTAATATGCTTTTAAAAAAACCTCCTCTTGTCTTTCACTGGTTAGAACTTTTATGAATAGGTATCCTTCCTATTTAAATTTGCTTGATTCTGGAGAGATAGATAAAAGAATAGAAGCTCTCTATGAAAAACTTTCTTCTTGCACTTTATGTCCTAATGAGTGTAAGGTAAATCGTTTGGAAGGAGAAAAGGGTATTTGTAGAATTACTAATAAGCCTATGGTTTCAAGTTATGGACCCCATTTTGGGGAAGAAAGACCACTGGTAGGTAAAAATGGATCTGGAGCTATATTTTTTACTTATTGCAATTTAGCTTGTGTTTACTGCCAAAATTGGGAGATAAGTCATTTAGGAGAAGGGGATATAATTGATGAGGAGGATCTTGCAAAAATTATGCTTATTCTTCAGGTATGGGGATGCCACAACATAAATCTTGTTACACCAACCCATCAGGTTCCTTTTATTGTAAAGGCAATTAAAATAGCTGCTGAAAAAGGTCTAAATTTGCCTATTGTCTATAATTGCGGAGGATATGAGTCTGTAGAGACTCTAAAGCTTCTTGATGGAATAATTGATATATATATGCCAGATATAAAATATATGGATGACCAGATAGCCTTAAAACTTTCTAAAGTAAAAAACTACTCTAAAATAGTAAAAGCTGCAGTTAAGGAGATGCACAGACAAGTAGGAGACTTAGTTATAGAAGACGGGATTGCTAAAAGAGGATTAATTATAAGACATCTTGTTTTACCAGGAGACCTTTCCCAAACAGAAGAGGTGATTAAATTTATAGCAGAAGAGATTTCAGTTCATACCTATTTTAATCTTATGGATCAGTATAGACCCTGCGGAGATGCCTGGAAGTACCCTCCTCTTGATAGAAAAATCACCAAAGAGGAGTGGGACAGAGCCTTAAGATTAGCTTATAAATATGGACTTACAAGACTTGATGACAGAAGAGCACGCTTTTGGGACTACTGGGAAGTGTAGAATTTTTGCCATCGGAGATATTCACGGCTGTTTGTGGAGTTTGGAAAAATTGCTAAATATTCTTCCTGCAAATTGGGGAAGTGATTTGATCATTTTTTTGGGAGACTACATTGATAGAGGACCTGATCCAAAGGGTGTAATTGAAAGGGTGTTAGAATTGAAAGAGCTTTATGGTGAAAAAATTATTACTCTTAAGGGAAATCATGAATGGATGTTTGAAAGATTTTTAAAGGGAATAGACATAGATATATTTTTATATAATGGAGGAGGAACAACTTTAAAAAGCTACTACAAAAATGGTAAACTTATAATTCCAGAGGATCATTTAGAATTCCTTAGAGGGCTTAAACTCTATTATGAGACAGAAGAGTATATTTTTGTTCATGCAGGGTTGAGACCAGGAAAAAAATTGGAGGAACAAGTTGAGGAGGATCTTCTCTGGATAAGGGATAGCTTTTATTTTTCTGAATATAAATTTCCTAAAACTGTAGTTTTTGGACATACCCCGTTTCCTATACCTTTGGTTTTGGAGGATAGAATTGGAATTGATACTGGTTGCGTTTATGGTGGAAAATTAACTGCTATAGAGCTACCTTCAAAAAAAATATATCAAATAGATTGTGGAGGGGAGATAGTATGAGCAAAGATGAGGACAGAAAAAAGCTTTCTTGGAGAGAAATTGACAAACTTAAAGACAGGAGCGGGTTTAGTAAAGTAAGAAAAAAATTTGAAAGAGCTGAAAGGGGCTTATCTAAGAATGATCATAAAACCAAGGAAAAATATCTAAAGGAACTGGAAAAACTTTTTATAAATAAGGAAGAAATTGAAAAACAGAACTTTATTGAGACTTTACACAAAAATTACGGAACCAAAAATTTTAAAAAACTTGCCAAGGAATTTGTAGAAAAATATGGTATTCCTGATGACTGGCGAACACTTCTTCTTTTTCTTGATCTTGATGATAGAAACCTTGTTCTTTCAGCTTTAGAAAAACTTAAGGAAGATTTTCCTAAGAGAAATATCTCTGAAAAACAAGGAATACTTTCTAAATTAAAAACCCTTGCTTTAACTTCTAAGGATGAGGTTATAGGATTTAAGGTTGAAAAAGCCTTAAAGGAATTAACTCTTTAATGAAAGAGCTTATAGAAGAATTTTTAAGTTATCTTTCTGCAGTTAAAAATTATTCCCCTAATACCCTTTTAGCTTATCAATCAGATCTAAGAGATTTTTTTGATTTTTGTGGGGCTTTGCCATTTGATGAAGAAAGGCTTTTTGAAAAATTGAAAGAATATCTAGAAAAGTTAAAAAGAGAGGGATACAATCTCTTTAGCATAGCAAGGAAAATTTCAAGTTTGAGAAGTTTTTTCAAATTTCTTTTGCAAGAAAAGGGATTTAATGCAAGTTTCTTATTATTTTTAGAATCTCCCAAACTTCCCCTAAGACTTCCTCAGGTCTTAAGTTTAGAAGAAATTGAAAAGCTTTTAAATTCTCCCAATTTAAATGATCCTCTTGGATATAGAGACAGAACCATGCTTGAGGTTCTTTATGCTACAGGTTTGAGGGTTTCAGAATTGGTAGGGCTTAAGCTTGAAAATTTGAACCTTGAGCTTGGGTTGGTTAGGGTTTTAGGTAAAGGCTCTAAGGAAAGGCTTATTCCTCTTGGAGACTATGCTATAAAATTTTTAAAAGTCTACTTAGAAAATGTGCGTCAGAAGTTTGTAAATGAAAAAAGTAAAAATTTTGTTTTTTTAAATAGAAGAGGCACTCCTCTTACCAGACAAAGATTTTGGCAAATAATAAAAGAATATGCAAGAAAATGTGGACTTGAGGATAAAGTCACCCCTCATGTTATAAGGCATTCCTTTGCCACTCATCTTTTACAGGGTGGCGCAGATTTAAGAGCTTTACAGATGATGCTTGGTCACGCAAGTCTCAGCACAACCCAAATTTATACACACCTTGATTATAAAAAATTGAAAGAAATCTATGAAAAACATCATCCCAGAGCTTAAAACAATCAAATGAAAAAAATTAAAATTAACCTTAAAGAGTTCCTTGAAACTATTTTACCCCATCCAAAACTTTTTGAAATTCTAACTTTAGCTCAAAATATTTCCAAAAAAAGGAAAGAATTCTTATATTTTGCAGGTGGAGTGGTAAGAGATTACTTACTTAAAAAGATTTATAAAAAGAAAGTTTCAAAGGCTAAGGATATTGATCTGGTCTTACAGGGAGATTTAAAAAGCTTTTTGAAAGAAATTTTAAAAGAATTAAAAGGAGAGATTCTTTTTGAATCTCAGTTTTTGACCTATAAAGTAAAGATAAATCTTAATGAAAAAGACTTCTTGATAGATTTCATAACTGCAAGAAGAGAAATTTACGAAGATATATCAAAGCTTCCCATAGTTTTTCCCTCAAATTTTAGAGATGATATTTTAAGAAGAGACTTTACTATTAATGCACTCATAATAGGTCTTTCTCCTCCCTATGAAGGAATTTTAATTGATCTTGTGGATGGAATTAATGATCTGGAAAGGGGTTTAATAAAACCCCTTCATCTTAATTCCTTTATAGATGATCCCACAAGAATTTTTAGAGGAATAAGATATAAAGTAAGGTTTGGCTTTAACTTTTCTGAGGAATTTTTTCTTGCCCTTAAAAGGTGCTTTGAAAAGGAGGCATTAAAAAGACTCTCAGGAACAAGATTAGCAAATGAACTGAAACTTTATTTAAATAAAGAACCAGAAAAAAACTTGAAAACACTTTTGATAACTACTTTAGAGCTAAAAATTTTTGAAAACTCGGGCATAAAAACAGATAAAAACATTCTTAATTCATTGGTAAGTCTTTTAAAAGATTTAAAAGAGGAATTAACTGAAAGGGAAAGAGAAAAATTTTTTCTCTTAGGTCTGGTTAATCCAGAGTTTGTGGATGGGTTTTATAGATTGGGATTTTTAGAATCAGAAATAAAGGAATTGATGAAATATGTGGAACTTATAAAAAAAGCTCTGCCAAACTGGGAAATTTTATCTTTATGGGAAAAGATAAAAATTTTTGAAAAGATTCCACCTACCTATCTTTTAGTTCTAAGCCTTCACTTTCCTTCTACAAAAAAAGAGGTAATAAAATTTTTGAAAGATTATAGAAAAGTAAGACCAGAACTAACAGGGGAGGAATTGAAAGAGCTTGGGATTAAAGAGGGAAAAGAGATAGGGAAGATACTTGAATTATTAAGAAAGGAAAAAATAGAGGGAAAAATAAGAAATAGGGAGGATGAAAAAAATTTGGTAATCCGATTTCTCTTGAATAAATCTGAAACTTAATTTAAAATTTAGCAAATATTTTAAATTCAGTTTTATAAAAAGAGGGAGAAAAGATGAAAAGACCATGGCTTGTTTATGGACTTGCCTTTATTGGAGGATTGGTTGTTTTTTTGATTTTTCTTAGTTTTCTTCTTTCTTTTTTAATGTTTTTTAAAGAAAAGGATTTTGGGAAACCTCAAATTGGAATTCTTCAAATAAAAGGGGTTATTTTGGATGCGGAAGAATACCTCATGGCTATTAAAGAAATGGCTAAAAATAGAGGCATTAAGGCAGTGGTAGTAAGAATAGATTCTCCAGGAGGTTCAGTAGGAGCTTCTCAGGAAATTTTTGAAGAGCTCAAAAAAACAAGAGTTAAAAAGCCAGTTATTGTTTCTATGGGAAGTGTGGCAGCTTCTGGAGGACTTTATGTAGCTCTTGGAGGAACTAAAATTTTTGCCTCTCCAGGAACAGTTACAGGAAGCATTGGAGTAGTTTTAGAGATACCAAATATAGAAAAGTTCTTAAAGAAAATTGGGGTAGAAACAGAAACTATAAAAAGCGGAACCTATAAAGACACAGGTTCCATTTATAGACCCCTAACCCCTAAAGAAAAAGAATATTTAACTGAGAAGGTAAAGCTCATTCATGATCAATTCATAAAGGCCATTTCTGAGGAAAGGAAAATTCCTTTAGAGAAGGTTAGAGAATTTGCTGATGGAAGAATTTTTACAGGAGAAGAGGCTTTATCCTTAGGGCTTGTTGATAAGCTTGGCAATTTTTGGGACGCAGTAGAGGAGGCTAAAAAAATGGCTAATATTTCTGAGGCAAAACTTGTTTTTGTGCCTAAGAAAAAAAGTTTTCTTTCTAAGCTTTTAGAGGAGAAAAGTTCCTCAATTTTAGAGGCTTTATTTCTAAAACCCTGGTATATAACAACCAATTAATTATGACCAAAAGGGAGCTTATCCAAAAATTAAGCTATAAGTTTTCAGACATTGATAAAGAGGATTTGGAATATATCGTGGATCTTTTTTTTGAAATCTTAAAGGATGAATTAAAAAAAGGAAACAGGATAGAACTTAGGGATTTTGGAATTTTCACTTTAAAAAAGACTAAGGGAATAATTTTTCACAATCCCAAAAATAAACAAAATTATTATGTTAAAGAAAAATACAGAATCTTATTTAAGCTGGGCAAAGAATTCAAAAAAAGGTTAAACACTCCCTTTTTAGCTTCTTTAGACCTTGGAACCCAAACCTTCAGGCTTTGTATAGGTAAAAAAATAAATGGAGAGGTCCTTTTTTTATTGAAAAAAAGAGAAAATGTAAGATTGGGAGAGGGGCTTGCTACAAAAGGTATAATTTCTCCTGAAGCCTTTGCCAGAGGTCTTGAAAATCTAAAAAAATTTAGGGAAGAACTATTTAAATATGAAATTGAGAACTACAGTGCTATTGGAACAGAAGTTTTTAGAAAAGCAAAAAATGCTGAAGAATTTATAGAGAAAGCTAAAAAAGAGACAGGTATTAAAATAAAAGTAATATCTCCTGAGGAGGAAGCAGATTTGAGTTTAAAGGGAATTATTTGGGGATTAAGGGAACTTGGAATAAATATAGAAAACTTTATTACCGTTGATGTGGGAGGAGGTTCTTTAGAAATTACCTATATTAAAGATGGTCAAAAAAAATGGTTTAAAAGTATTGATCTTGGTGCAGTAATCTTAAAAGAAATCTTTAATTTAAGATATCCTTTAAACCTTAAAATTATAAAGTCTTTAAAGGATTATATAAAAGAAAAACTTTCTCCAATTCCTGTGGATAGTCCTGATGAGATAATTATTACAGGTGGAACTGCAAGTCTTCTTGGTGGGCTTGATCTTAAACTTAATCAGTATATTCCTGAAAAATTACATGGACACAGAATTACTAAAGAATCCTTAGAAAAATTAATAAAGAAACTTTCTAATTTTGATTTGGAAAGATTGAGAAGAGTAAAGGGTATGGAAGAGGGAAGAGAAGATATAGTAATTCCTGGTATTTTAATTTATTCTGGGATATCGGAACATTTTAATAAAGAAAGCCTGCTTCTTAGTGAATATGGAATTTTAGAAGGAACTTTACTTTCTTTAATCGAGGATTATAATTTAGCAAATCAAATTATAAAAATTTAGAAACTTTATAAAGGTTTTTAGGTATGCTTGAGATCTTATATGAAGCTTATACATTTGATGATGTATTGTTAGTTCCTGCTTATTCTGAAGTTTTGCCAAAGGATGTTGATGTATCAACCTATATAACTCCGAAAATTAAACTCAATATTCCACTCCTTTCTGCTGCTATGGATACAGTTACAGAAAGTAGAATGGCAATAAGTCTTGCAAGGGAAGGAGGATTAGGAGTTATTCACAGAAATATGAGTATAGAAGAGCAGGTAAGAGAGGTGGAGAAGGTTAAGAAATCCGAAAGTGGAATGATTTATGATCCTGTGGTGGTAAATCCAGAAACTCCTGTAAAAGAAGTTTTAAAACTGATGGAAGAATTTAGAATCTCTGGAATTCCTGTGGTTGATGGACCTGAGAAAAAACTTGTAGGGATTGTAACCAATAGAGACTTAAGATTTGAAACTAATTTTGACAGACCAGTTAAGGAGGTAATGACAAAGGAAAATTTAATTACTGCAAAACCTGGAATAACTTTAGATGAGGCGGTTAAAATTTTACACGAACACAGAATTGAAAAGCTTCTAATTGTGGATGATAATTTTTGTTTAAAAGGGCTTATAACTATAAAGGATATAGAAAAAATTAAAAAATATCCCAATGCCTGTAAAGATGAACTTGGTAGACTGAGAGTTGGTGCAGCCATAGGAGTTGGTAAAAACAGACTTGAACATGCAGAGGCGCTTTTAAAGGCTGGTTGTGATGTGCTCTTTATTGATTCTGCACATGGACACACAAAAAATGTTATAGAAACTATTATTGAAATAAAATATCATTTTCCTGATTGTCAGTTGGTAGCAGGAAATGTGGCAACTGCTGAGGGTGCAGAGGCATTAATAAAAGCAGGTGCTGATGGTATAAAGGTTGGTGTGGGTCCTGGATCTATTTGTACTACAAGAATTGTTGCAGGTGCAGGAGTTCCTCAAATTACAGCTATCCATAATTGCGCAGTGGTGGCTGATAAATACGGAATACCTGTTATAGCTGACGGAGGAATAAGATTTTCAGGAGATATAACCAAAGCTATAGCAGCAGGTGCTCATGCAGTAATGATAGGAAACCTTTTTGCAGGAACAGAGGAAGCTCCCGGAGAAACCATACTTTATGAAGGAAGAACCTATAAATTTTATAGAGGAATGGGATCCCTTTCTGCTATGTTTAAATCTGGTGGAAGAGAAAGATATGGACAGGAAGCTGAGGATATATCTAAATTTGTTCCAGAAGGAGTAGAAGGCAGAGTCCCATACAGGGGGCCTGTTTCTAATATGATTTTTCAACTTGTAGGTGGGTTAAAATCAGGAATGGGATATTGTGGATGCAGAAATATTGAGGAGTTAAGGAAGAAAGCCAAATTTATAAAAATAACTCCAGCAGGATATAGAGAAAGCCATGTACATGATGTTAGCATATTAAAGGAAGCACCAAATTACTGGGTGGAGAGATAAAATGCCTGTATATGAATGGCAAGGTAAATCTGTTACAGGAGAAATAAGAAAAGGAGTTTTAGAAGCACCCAATCATCAGCTTGTTGAGGTTTATTTAAGACGTCTAAACATTATTCCCATTAAAATCCAGCTTAAGAAAGAGAGCGCCTTTAAAATTTTTAGAAGAAAAGCTGTCTCTGGGAAAGAACTTACCTATTTTACCCGCCAATTTGCAGTAATATTAGAAGCAGGGCTTCCAATAGTTAAAAGCCTTGAAATTCTTGCAGATCAGCAAAAGAATCCCTATTTTAAAAAGGTTATTCAGGATATTAAACTAAAAGTGGAAACAGGAAGCACTTTAAGCGATGCTATGGCAGAATATCCTAAGGTATTTGATAATCTTTATGTTCAAATGGTAAGATCTGGAGAATCAAGCGGAAACCTTGATATAGTATTAAAAAGATTGGCAGAATATCTTGAAAGGATATTGAGCATAAAAGGAAAAGTAAAACATGCTATGGTTTATCCCTCGGTTATAGTAATAGTTACCATAGCGGTGATTTCAATTATTATGCTTTTTGTTATTCCAAAGTTTGCAGAAATTTATGAGAGTGCAGGGCATGCGCTTCCACTGCCAACGCAGATTTTGATCAACATAAGCAACAATTTCGGAAAAATTCTTATAGCTTTGGCTATTTTATTAGCTGTATTAATTATAGGAATTAGATATTACCGAATTACAGAAAGAGGAAAATACAATACAGATAGGTTAATTCTTCTTCTTCCGGTTTTGGGAGAACTCTTTCATAAAGCTGCAGTTGCAAGAATGGCTCGAACTCTTTCTAATCTTATAGGAGGAGGTGTTCCCTTACTTCAGGCATTAACCATTGCTGGTGAAACTTCAGGAAATAAGGTTTTAGAAAAGGCTATGGAGGAAGTAAGGATAAACGTTTCTGCAGGGCAATCCCTTGCAGATCCCATGTTTTATACAGGGGTTTTCCCCTATCTTTTAGTGGAAATGGTAAGGGTTGGAGAACTTACCGGAAATCTTGAGGATATGCTAAATAGAGTGGCTGACTTTTTTGAAGAAGAAGTTGATAGGATGGTTAATACCCTTTCCACCCTTATTGAACCTGTACTTATAATATTTCTTGGTGTTGTAGTAGGTGGAATCCTTGTTTCTCTTTACTTACCGATTTTCAAACTCGGAGAAGTAATAGGTGGAATGAAATAAATTATTAGATAGGAAAGGCTCCCTTGTTCAGAATTTATAAATCTGAAAATGGTTTACTTGTGTCTGCAGAAAGACCCTCACCAAATACCTGGGTTTGTCTTTTAAGTCCCACAGAAGAGGAAATTTCTTATATTGAGCAAAAATTTCAAATTCTTCCAGAATTTTTAAGATACCCTTTAGATGAAGAAGAAAGACCTCGCATAGAGAAAGAAGGACAACAGATCTTAATCATTCTGAGGGTTCCTGATATAGTTTCAAGAGGTCTTTTTATAAAATATGAAACCATCCCCCTTGGTATTATTCTGACTGAAGAAAACATAATTACAGTTTGTTTAAAGGATCACCCCATATTTGAAGAATTTATAACGCTCGCTAATAAAAGTAAAACTTTTAATTTAGCCAAACCTGTTTACTTTATCTTAAATTTCATGTTAGCAGTAACCTCTCTTTATATAAAGCTTTTGCGTCAGATTGATAGAACTCTCGAGGAATATGAAGAAGAGATCTTTAGATCCATTGAAAACGAAGAAATTTTAAAAATGTTAAGCATTGAAAAAACTCTTACCTATTTCAATACCTCTTTACAAGGAAATGATACAGTGCTTATTAAAATTCAGAGTGGAAGATATATCCGTTTAACAGAAGAAGAAATAGAACTTTTAGAGGATGTACAGATTGAGAATAGACAGGCTATAGAAATGACAAAAGTTTTCCTAAATATCGTTGCAGGAACAATGGATGCTTATACATCAGTTATCAATAACAATCTCACCCTTATCATGAAATTTTTAGCAGGCATAGCTATAATTCTTTCCATCCCCACTATAATTTACAGCATGTATGGAATGAATATTCCCTTACCTTTTCAGGAATTACCACCCTTTAAAGGATCTCCCCATGCCTTTTATTTGGTTAATATAATAGTCATATTTTTGTGTTTTCTTTTTTTCTTTGTTCTTCGCAAAAAAAGATACCTCTAAACTGGAATTTAAATGGCTCTTTTTGAAGCTATATTTCTGGGATTAATTCAAGGATTAACGGAATTTCTTCCTATTTCAAGCACAGGACATCTCATTCTTTTCCAAAAATTTTTCAAAATATTTTCTCTTCTTTCCTTTGATGCCTTTATCCACCTTGGATCTTTTTTTGCTATAGTTATTTATTTCTGGAAAGATTTAAAAAAAATTTACAATTACAAGTGGTTTATCTTAGTTTCAGCTATACCTGGTGCTTTAGCAGGGTTCTTTTTAGAAAAGACAATAGAAAGTTATTTTAGAACTCCCTTTGTAGTGGGACTCAGTTTAATAATTATGAGTATTCCTATGATTTTAGGTGAAATTTTTGGTAAAAAAAGATATCAAATAGAAGATCTTAATCTTTTAAAAGCTTTTATCATAGGTATTTTTCAGGCATTAGCTCTTATTCCTGGAACTTCAAGAAGTGGAATAACTATCTCTGCAGGGCTTTTATTGGGGCTTAAAAGAGAGGTTTCAGCCAAATACTCCTTTTTAGCAGGTGCTCCTCTTATTCTTGGAGCAGGACTTTATGAAGGTATAAAACTTGTTAAATCAACGCCTATTCCTTTAGGACTCGCCTTAGCAGGATTTTTTTCCTCAGCCATTTTTAGTTTTTTAGCTATAGCTTTTTTAATTCCCTTTTTAAAGCGCTACCCTTTACATCCATTTATTATCTATAGAATTCTTTTAGGTTTATTTATTTTAATGATGTTTTAAGAATTCTAAGGAGGTTAAGTCTTATGGATATAAGAAATCTTACCCTTGAGACAGAGGAAATTTCTATCAGAGGAAGGACTCTTAAAATCTTTCTTCCTGCAAAGCTTGAAGAAATATTTCAGGGAGACCCTTTTTTAGAGGTTGAAAAATTTCCTTTCTGGGCAAAGATCTGGGAATCAAGTTTAGTTCTTGCTGATTATGTGGCAACTATTGAGCCTCCCAAAAAAATTTTGGAACTCAGGGCAGGACTTGGGGTCCCAAGTCTTGTTGCTGCAAGTATTGGACACAAGGTTTTGGCAACAGATTATGAAGAACTTCCCCTTGAATTTATAAAGCTCTCAGCCAAAGAAAATAATCTCTTAGTGGAAACGAAAATTTTAGACTGGAGGAACCCAAATCTTTCTGAAAAATTTGATCTTATAATAGGTTCAGAGGTAGTTTTTAGAAAAAGCCTCTTTGATCCCTTACTTGAAATTTTTAAAAACTATCTTGAAGATGAAGGAGAAGTAATTTTAGCTCATCCCTCAGAAAGAAAAAGGGTTTTAATTCCCTTTCTTTATTCTGCTCAAAAGTATTTTAAGGTCTTAACGAGCATTAGAAAATTTAAAAGTAAAGAGGAAACTGCAGAAATTATTCTAAACAGGCTTTTAAAGATTAAATGAAGGTTTCAGAAGCACTTAAGTATGTAAGAGAGGTTCTCTCAAAAATAGAGGATAAAGAATATGCAAGATGGGAAGCTCTTCTTATTATTTCCCATCTTTTAAACATCTCCCCGCTAAACGTTTATCTCTATTCTGATAAGGAGATTCCTGAAAAAAGCTTTTTGGAAATTCTTGAAGAAAGGAAAAAGAAAAAGCCCTTAGCTTATATTTTAAAAAATACCTATTTTTGGGGAAGAAAGTTCTATGTGGAAGAAGGAGTCTTAATTCCCAGACAGGATACAGAAGTTTTAATCTCGGTTTTTCTAAAATTGCCCATAGAAAAAGGCAGAGTTTTAGAGCTGGGAGTTGGTGCAGGCACAATTTCTATAACCCTTCTTCTTGAAAGAAAAAAATTGAAAGTCTTTGCTGTGGATATAAATCCCAAAGCTATAGAAATAACAAGAAAAAATGCCAAAGCCTATAAAGTAGAAAAGAGGCTTTTTTTAATTAAAGGAGATTGGTTTAATCCCTTTTTAGAAAAGCCTCTTTTTAATGTTATAGTTTCAAATCCTCCCTACATTTCCTCTGAAGAGTGGGAAACACTTGATGAGGAGGTAAAACTCTTTGAACCAAAATCTGCTCTTGTTTCAGGAAAAGAAGGAACGGAATTTCAAGAAAAGCTTTTAAAATTTGCTGATAAATATCTTTTAGAAGGTGGTTTTTTAATTTTTGAAATGGGATATAATCAGGGGAAAAGGATAAGGGAGCTTCTTAATTTATACCAATGGAAATTTGAGATTTTTAAAGATTTGAGAGGTTATGAAAGGGTGGTTCTTGCATGGAAAGAAAAAGAAAATACGTAATTAAGGGAAGAAAGCCTCTGAAGGGTGAAATAGAGGTAAGTGGAGCAAAAAACGCCTCTCTTCCTGCCATCTGCGCAACTCTTCTTTCTCCAGGTGTATATAAACTTAAAAGAGTTCCTAAAGTAAAAGATGTCTTTTGCATGCTAAAAATTATGGAGCATCTCGGTGCAGTTTGCGAATTTGAAAAAGATTATCTGAAAATAGATACTTCAAAAATAAAAGAACTTTCAGTTCCTTATGAGCTTGCAAGTCAGATAAGGGCATCTATCCTTTTTCTTGGTGCTTTAGTTGGTGCCTATAAATCTGCAGAAGTTCCTTTGCCTGGAGGTTGCGCTATAGGAAAAAGACCGGTTGATTTTCATATAAAAGGACTTTCTCAGCTTGGAGCTGAAATAAACTTAGAAAAAGGAAATCTGATAGTGAAGACTCAAAAGCTTAAGGGAACAACCATTGTTCTTGATTTTCCCTCTGTTACTGCAACTGAAAACTTAATGATGGCAGGAGTTCTTGCTGAGGGAGAAACAATTATTAAAAATTCTGCCAAAGAACCAGAAGTGGTATTTCTTGGAGAGATGCTAAAAAAAATGGGAGCCGAAATAAAAGGGCTTGGAGATGATACTATTTACATAAAGGGAAAAAAGAAACTTAAACCCGTTAATATAGAGATTATCCCTGATAGAATTGAGGCAGGAACCTATCTTGTTTTGGGTGCACTAATGGAAGAAAATGAAATTGTAGTGAAAAACATTAATAAAGAGCATCTAAAAACACCTATTCTTAAACTTGAGGAAATGGGCATAACATTGGAAAGAGTTGATAAAAATGCCTTTAAAGTGAAAAGGGGAAAAACTATAAATCCTGTAAAAATTATCACTGCTCCCTATCCAGGTTTTCCTACTGATTTACAGCCCTTTTTTGCGGTTCTTCTAACTCAGGCAGAGGGTATATCTTTTATTACTGAAAACATTTTTGAAAATAGATTCCTATATGTGTTTGAATTAAAACGAATGGGTGCAGATATTGAGGTTAAAGATAGAACAGCCATTATAAATGGTCCTACATCTTTGATAGGTTCTCCTATTAAGGCAACAGACTTAAGAGCAGGAGCAGCTCTTGTTTTAGCAGGACTTTGTGCTGAAAATACAACAGATGTTTATAATGTGGAATTAATAGAAAGGGGATATGAAAATTTTGTGGAAAAACTTAGTGGAGTTGGAGCTGAGATAAAAGTGGAGGAAGATGAAGATTAAAAATTTAAGAGAGATTTTAAAACAAGAATCAGCTGTTAATCTTTTAAAACTTTCTTTTCAAAAAAAAAGACTTTCCCATGCCTATCTTTTTACTGGTCCAAGAGGTGTTGGAAAGGAAACTACAGCTTGGGCTTTTTTGTTTCACCTTTTTTGTGAAAGAGACAAAGAATATCCCTGCGGGGAATGCAAAGCCTGCAGAAAAATAGAAAAGGAAATTCATCCTGATGTACGCATTCTTTATCCTGAGAAAAGAGAAATTACTATTGGACAGATAAGAGATACCATTCACTTTCTCAGATACAGACCTCTGGAGGCTGAATATAAAATCATTTTCATAAAGGAGGCAGATAAAATAAATTTGGAAGCAGGAAATGCCTTACTTAAGTCTTTGGAAGAACCTCCTCCCTATGTGATTTTTATTTTAATTTCAGAAAATTTTAGTAAACTTTTACCCACTATTGTTTCCCGTTCTCAGATTGTAAGATTTAGAAGTCTTCCCAAGGAGGTAATAAAGGAATTTTTAAAAAAAAGATTTCTTTTTGAGGATAATATTGCAGAGACTCTCGCTGATATATCCTTTGGAAGCATAGGAAAAGCTGTTACTATAGCTGAAAAGGGAATTTTGGAAGAATTGAACAGTTTTGTAAAAGCTGGTTTTTCAGGAAGTCCTTTAAAGAAATTTAAGGTTGCAGAGAGACTATCAAGCTTTTTACCTGAAGTACTTGATGAATTTTTTTATCTTTTAAATATCTGGGTCTTAAGATCCTATCTTAAGCAAAAAGCTAATTATCCTTATCCAAAGGCTTTTCCTGAAGAGCTTTTTAAAGGAGATCCTTACTCAGCCATAAAAACTATTTATGAGGTAAAAAACGCTTTAGATTCCTATGCTAATCCTGAACTTTCTTTATATTTTTTGTTTAATCGACTTTTTTCCACTACCTAACAACTCTTTTCATAAGATTTTTTAAAAATCAGAAGTAAATGTGGATCTTTAGTGAAGAGAAATGTAGTAAAAATTAAAAAAGTAAGGTAAAATATAAAAATTATGGAAAAAAAGCCTTGGGGCGGGAGATTTCAGGAAGATATAGATGAATTCTTTGAAGATTTTAGCGAATCAGTTTCTTTTGACCAAATGCTTTATCCTTACGAAATAAAAGCAAGCCTTGCCTATGCAGAAGCCTTAAGAGATGCAGGTATCTTAACAGACAAAGAATTTAACCTGATCAAAAAAGGTCTAAAGGAAATAGAAGAAGAAATAAAAGAGGGAAAATTTATTTTCAGTAAAGAATATGAAGATGTGCACATGAATATTGAAAAGGCACTCTACGAAAAAATAGGAGAAACTGCCTATAAGCTCCATACAGGAAGAAGTAGAAACGAACAGGTAGTGACTGATCTAAGACTTTATCTGATGGATGAATGTGAGGAATTAAAAGGTCTTATTAAAGATCTTATGGAAGCTATAGTCTTAAAGGCAGAGGAATATTATGGAATCATAATGCCTGGTTTTACCCATCTTCAGCATGCTCAACCAGTACTTTTTTCTCACTGGATAATGGCTTACTATGAAATGTTCAAAGCTCATCTGGAAAGACTTAAAGATTACGAAAAAAGGCTTAAAATCTCTCCTCTTGGAAGTTCAGCATTTGCAGGCTGTCCTTTTAAAATAAATAGAGAAAAAATAGCTAAAAAACTCGGATTTAAAAATCTAACAAAAAACAGCGTTTTTGCAGTAAGCTCAAGAGATTTTGTTTTAGAAATCCTCTCCATTTTGACTTTTATAATGCTTGATCTTTCAAGGCTTTCTGAAGAACTGATTCTTTGGATGACACAAGAATTTGGTTTTATAGAGCTTCCTGAAAGATTTTGCACAGGAAGTTCCCTAATGCCTCAGAAAAAAAATCCTGATTCTGCAGAACTGATAAGGGGAAAGAGCGCTGTAGTTGCTGGAAATCTTTTTCAGTTGATAACTTTGATGAAAGGGCTTCCTCTTAGCTATAACAGAGACTTACAGGAAGATAAACCTGCGCTTTTTCTGGCTCTTAATAATACTAAAAAATCCCTAAAAATGATGAAACTCCTAATTGAAGAGTTAAAACTAAATAAAGAAAATATAGAAACACAACTTAAAAAAGGATATCTTCTTGCAACAGAACTTGCAGACTACTTGGTAACTAAGGGAATACCTTTTAGAAAAGCTCATCATATCACTGGAGAAATAGTTCTTTATGCCGAAAAAAATGGGAAAACACTCGAAAAGTTATCCTTAGAGGAATTCAAAAAATTTTCTCAGGCAATTGAGGAAGATGTTTATCAATGGCTAACTATGGAGAATTTTTTTAAGAGAAGAGAGATTTTCGGAGGAACAGGTTATACCAATGTAAAAGAAAGGCTCGAGGAAGCTAAAAGAGAATTAAAAAAACTTTAAGCTTTATAAAACTCTATGAAAGATAAGAAAAAAATAAATCCCCATTTACTTGTATGTTACGATGGAGGTCCTGCCAGTTATAAAATTATTTCCTATTTAAAGGAACTTTTTTCTGGGGTTGAGATTGAGATAACCCTTTTGAAAATTATTCCCCATCCCGCAACGTTTGAAAGTATTGAGACAGACCTTTATAAAAAACTTTTAAAAGAAGCTTTTATGGAGGATAGAGCTAAAGAGGTTTTTTCTCAGGCAGAAAAGGAATTGAAGGAGCTCTCAGAAAAATTAAAGGAAACTATTCCTGCTAAATTTTATACTAAGGTTCTTTTTAAATACGGAGATATTGCAGAAAGCATAATAAATTTTTCCAAGGAAAATCTTTTTGATGCAATAATTGTTGGTAGAAGAGGGCTTTCAAAAATGGCAACTTTTATTTTAGGTGGAGTAACTCATAAGCTCATATTTTCAAGCCCAATTCCTGTCTGGCTTGTAAGAGGGGAGAGCTGGAACAAAAAAATTCTTGTTTCTCTTGATCTCGGAGAAACAGGCTTAAGACTTGTTGATTATGTAAGCTTTATCTTTTCAAATCATAAAGAAGCAAAAATTACCTTTTTTCATGTGTTTTATCCTTTTTTAGATCTTAAACATTTTGAAGGAGATATAGAGAAGCTTGTTGAGCTAACCGAAAATGAAGAATACAAAGAATTTTTTACCAAAATTAAAAGGATTATAATAGAAAATGGCATGCCTGTAGAAAAAATAAATTTTAAATTTAAAAGAAGCTTTTTAGGACCTGCAGGAGAAATAATAAGGGAAGCAAAAAAGGGAAATTACACCACTGTTGTTGTAGGAAAAAGGGGAAAGGGAAAAATGAAAGAAATTTTTCTTGGTTCGGTCAGTCAGAAAATAATTTCCTATTTCGAGGATAGAACTGTATGGGTGGTAAATTAAAAGTTAGATGCCCTATATGTAAAAGGAAAACCTCTTGGGAAAATAATCCTTATAGACCCTTTTGTTCCAGAGAGTGTAAACTTGCAGATCTTTTTAACTGGCTTAATGAAGATTATAAAATAAGAATTTTAGAGGAAAATTTGCTTGATGATAAAGAGATTCAACAAAATAAGGTAGAAGAATAAAAATTGCAGGGAGTTTACAATGACTTACGATATAGCCATTATTGGTCTTGGTCCTGCAGGTATTCAGGCAGGTATTCATGCAGGAAGAAGAAAAAATAAGGTAATTGTATTTGGTAAAAAAGAAGAAAGCGCTTTAAATTATGCTCATCTGGAAAATTATTTTGGATTTAAAGAAAAGATAGAAGGAAAAGAGCTTTTAGAAGCAGGAATTGAACAACTTAAAAGGGCAGGAGTTGATATTTTAGAAGAAGACATAATAAAAATAGAGCCCCTTGAGAGGGGATTTAAACTTATTACAGAAAAGGAAAAGGAATTTATTGCTCTTGCTCTTGTTCTTGCTATGGGTGTAAAGAGAAAGAAAAGCTTTTTTAAAAGAGAAAAGGATTTTGTTGGAAAAGGGGTTTCCTATTGTGTAGATTGTGATGCTTGGTTTTACAAAGGAAAAAAGACCTTGATTATTGGAGATGGAAGTTCTGCTATATGGGGAGCTAAATTCTTAACCCAATTTGCAGAGGAAGTTTATTTTTATTTTTCTAAGGGGGAAATACCTTCTGAAGAAAAAGAAGCACTCATCCAAAAGGGGGTAAAGATTTTAGCCTCAAAGCCTATTGAAATTTTAGGAGAAAGGGAGGTTGAAGGGATTAAATTAGAGGACGAAAGCATTATAAAGGTGGATGGAATTTTTATTGAGCAAGGAGCAAGAGGACCTCTTGAACTTCTTGCACCACTCGGAATTGAGCTTGATCTCGAAACCTTTAGCTATGTTAAAGTGGATAAAAAGATGAAAACGAATGTAGAAGGAATTTTTGCCTGTGGAGACATAACCGGTCCCCCTTTACAAGTGGCTAAAGCTGTGGGAGAGGGCTGTATAGCTGGTCTTTCAGCCTCAGATTATGTAAGTAAGATAAAGAAGGAGATCTAATTATTATCTGGTATAAAAAATTAGAAATAAATCTTAAAAATCTCAGAAAAAATCTTAAAGTTCTTAAAAAATTTTTACCCAAAAATACTCAGATTTTACCAGTTATAAAAAATGATGCTTACGGACATGGGCTTTTAGAGGTGGCAAAAGTTCTTTCTCAAGAAGGAGTTTTTGGATTTGGTCTTTCTGAACCCGAAGAAGCTTTGATATTGAGAAAAAAAGGTTTTTCTGAACCCATACTTCTTCTTTCTGGATTTGAAAAGGACTGGATTCCTGAAATGTATGAATTAAAAATTACCCCAGTGGTTACCAATTTAAATACCTTTGAATGGCTTAAGGAGTTTGTTAAAAAAAGAAATATTAAATGGGAATTTCACCTTAAAGTGGATACAGGAATGCATAGATTTGGGCTTCCTTTAGAGGAGCTTAATAAAATAATAAATAAAATAAAAAATTTTCCTGCTCTTAAACTTACAGGAATTATGACTCACCTTTCCTGTGCAGAAAATCCTGAACACAAACTTACTCAGCTTCAATTAGAAAATTTAAAAAGAACTTTAGAAAAATTAAAGAACAATGAAATTAATCCTCAATATGTTCATTTTGCCAATTCAGGTGGTATAATATTTTTACCTGAAAAGGGAAACCTTGTTAGACCAGGAATAAGCTTATACGGAGGTTATCCATCTTTTAAGGCAAAAGAATTGATTAAACTTTATCCTGTTATGACTTTAAGATCAAGAATAGTTGAAATAAAAAGGATTAAAAAGGGGGAATATGCAGGATACGGTCCCAATTTTAGAGCTAAAAGAAACACCCTTCTTGGGCTTGTTCCTATAGGATATGGGGATGGGTACTTAAGAAGCTTAAGTAATAAAGGGTTTGCCTATTATAAAGGGAAAAGGGTTAAAGTGGTAGGAAATATTTCTATGAAGGTACTCTATTTAGACATAACACAGGTTGAAAATCCAAAGATAGGAGATGAGGTTATCCTTCTTGGAGGAGAAAAGGAAGAGGTTCCGGCTGACGAACTTGCAAGACTTGCAGGAACTATAAGTTATGAAATTTTTTGCCATTTAGGGAAATCTATTCCAAGAGAATATAAGGATGTTTAACATAGGTTTCTCAGAAGCTGTGATTATATTTTTAGTAGCTCTTATTGTACTTGGTCCTGAAAAACTTCCTGAACTTGGCAAATTCTTAGGAAAACTTTCCTTAGAGCTTAAGAAAAGCATAGAGGAAATAAAAAGGGAACTTGAAGTTGAGGAATTAGAAAAGGAAATTAAAGAAGAGGTTGAGGAAGCTAAAAAAGAAATAGAAAAATTAAAAGAAGAATCAACTGATATCTTAAAAGATCCCTTTAAGTCTGATGAAAAGAATAATCTTTCCTAAAATTTTTGCTGTTGATGTTCTTGAGAGAATAAGAAGAGAAATCATAATTTATGTATTTGCCTTTTTTATTTTATGGGGTTTTCTTTTTTTCTTTTTTCCTTATCTTTTCCCTTATTTAATGTTTCCCTATTTTAAAATTCTTAAAGGTCAGCCCTTAGTTTTTACAAGTTTAGAAGAAGCTCTATTTGTTATTCTGAGAGCTTCCTTTTATTTGGCGCTTACCATTTCCCTTCCCTTTTTGCTACTTCGCCTCTGGAAAACTGTTTCTCAGGAATTTTATGAACCAGAAAAAGTATTTTTTAAAAGGCTTTTTTTTGTTTCTTTTTTTCTTGGTATTTTAGGGTTTTTAGTAGGCTATCTTTTATTTATTCCTGTAATTTTAAAAATTTTTCTTTTTTTTGGCAGAAATTTTGAAGCTAATCTGAAAATTAACTATTTTCTCTTTTTTGTTTTGAAAGTTCTTTTGTTTTCAGTTTTTATTTTTCAAATTCCTCTATTTTTTGCTCTTTTAATAAGAGAAGAATTGATTACTGAGGAGTTTTATAAAAAAAGAAGATTTTATTTTCTGGGATTTTTTTATATACTTTCTCTTTTTTTATCCCCAACTGATTTTTTTATTCAGATCTTGTTAACTCTTTTTTTCTTCTTATTTTTTAGATTAGCCTTTGTTATAGCTAAGTTTCTTAAATAAAAGGGGGTTAATAAATGGGAAGAAGAAAAAAGAAAGAGGCTTCTTCACAAGAAGAGATTTCAAAGTTAAGTATTTCAGAAGATATTTTTTCTCCACCTAAGGGAATGAAATATGTAGTACTTATAGGTGATGGGATGGGAGATTTTCCCATAAAGGAAATCAAAAATAAAACACCGTTAGAGGTAGCCATTACTCCTGGTATGGATTTTATAGCCTCTTATGGTGAAATAGGAATTTGTCAAACCATCCCTCATAATATGCATCCTGGTTCTGATGTAGCTATAATGGGACTTCTTGGTTATCCTCCTGAAGAAAAATACACAGGAAGAGGACCAATTGAGGCGGCAAGTATAGGTATTGAGCTAAGACCAGAGGATGTAGCTTACAGATGCAATTTGGTGACTCTAAAATTTGAAAAAGAGGATCTAATTATGGAAGATTATTCTGCAGGCCACATTTCAACTGAAGAGGCTGTAGAATTAATAGAAGCTATTAACAGAAACGCAGGAACAGATAAAATTGAAATAATTCCAGGGTTGAGTTACAGACACATTCTAATATGGAGAGGTGGTTCAGGAGGTCTTCATACCTATCCGCCTCATGATCTTTTAGGAAAAAGTATCTGGTTTGCCTTTCATGCTTATGACGAAGAACCTTATCTAAAAGAATTTATACTTAAAGCTATAGAAGTTTTAGAAAAACACCCTATTAATTTAAGAAGAAAACTAAATAATTTACTTCCAGCTAATGCTATATGGCCTTGGGGTCAAGGAAGATCTCCTGAAATTGAACCATTTTCTGAAAAATGGGGTTTAAAAGGTGCAGTTATTTCTGCTGTTGATTTAATTAAAGGGCTTGGCAAACTTGCTAAAATGACTGTAATTGATGTTCCAGGTGCTACTGGATACTTAGACACTAACTATGAAGGAAAAGTAGATTATGCTTTGGAGGCTTTAAAAGATCATGATTTTGTTCTCGTTCATGTAGAGGCTCCAGATGAGGTTTCCCATCAAGGTTCTTTAGAACTCAAAATTAAGGCTATAAATGAATTTGACAGAAGAATAGTTAGGTACCTTCTTGAAAAAATAAATGAGGTAACTAAAAAATATAGAATTCTTGTTTGTTGCGATCATTTGACCCCAATTTCTATAAGAACTCACTCAGCAAAACCCGTTCCTTTTGCCATTTTTGATGTTACTAAACACAAAAAGAAAATTAGAGATATAAAGTTTTGCGAAAGAGAAGCCTATCAATCTCCAATAGTTTTTAAAAGTGGTTCTGAACTTATACAATATTTTTTACAAAGGAAACTTCTTATTTAAAGAGAATTTTTAAATGGAAATTATTAAAACAGACGTTCTTATAGTAGGTTCTGGGATTGCAGGGTTAAGTCTTGCTTTAAGGCTTAAGGATTTGGGAGAAATAACCATTCTTACCAAGAAAAGAGTCTTTGAAACAGCTACTTCTTTAGCTCAGGGAGGTATCGCTTGTGTTATGGGAGAAGATGATAATTTTGATCTCCATATTCAGGATACTCTTATGGTAGGAGATGGACTTTGCAAAAAAGAAGTTGTAGAACTGGTTGTTAGATCAGCCCCAGAAAGAATAAAGGAACTTATAAAATGGGGGATTATGTTTGATAGAGATCCTGAGAATCCAGAAAAATTCCATTTAACCCTTGAGGGAGGACATTCAAGAAGAAGAATTCTTCACGTAGGAGATTATACCGGAAGGGCTATAGAAAATATTCTTATAGAAAGGGTTTTAGAGGCAGAAAATATAAAAATTCTTGAAAATTATTTTGTGGTGAGGTTATTAATAGAAAATTTCATGAGGCCTTCAAAAATTTTAGGAGCCTTGGTTCTTGACCTTATTCATACAAAGCCTGTAGTTTTTTTAGCTAAAGTAGTTGCCTTATGTACAGGTGGTGCAGGGAAAGTTTACCTTTATACAAGCAATCCTGATACTGCTACAGGAGATGGAATAGTCCTTGCTTATCAGGCAGGATGCAGAATTGCCAATATGGAATTTGTACAATTCCATCCCACCTGTTTATACCATCCTAAGGCTAAAAATTTTCTTATTTCTGAAGCTTTAAGAGGAGAAGGAGCGGT
>PNIK01000077.1 GCA_002877985.1 Thermodesulfobacterium geofontis
TAATGGAGGGTATCTTTATAAACCTTATGTAGTGAAAAGAATAAGGACTCTTGATGGTAAGATAATTGAAATAGATCCTCAGATAGAAAAAAAATTAACATTAGATCAACAGCATTGGAATTGGATAAAAGAAGGGCTTTTAGAGGTAGTTAAAATAGGTACAGGAAGAGCTGCTTTTATTCCAGGACTTAATGTAGCAGGAAAAACCGGAACCGCTCAAGTTGTAAGTTTGGCTTTTAAAAAAATTAAAGCTTTGGAACATCATGCTTGGTTTGTAAGTTATGCCGGATATTCTGATCCAGAGATAGTTTCAGCTATATTGGTGGAACATGGAGGGCATGGAGGATCTGCTGCAGCACCTCTTGCACGAGAACTATACAAGTCCTTTTTTGGTATAAAAGAACCAGAAAAAATTATTTCAGAAACAAAGGAAGAAACTTTATCTGATGAAAACCAGTGATATAAAAGAAATTTTTAAAGAAAATTTTTGGGGATTCTTTACAGTTTTTATTCTTGCAATTTTTGGAATTTTAAATCAATGGATTGTTGCAGAGACATCTTCAATATTTTGGAAAAATTTGTTCTGGCATTTAGCTGGTTTAATAGGTTTAATTTTTTTAGCTATTTTTATGGATTATAGAAAAATTCCCTTCCACTTAGTTTGGTATTTTTATTGGTTTTTAATTTTTATTCTTTTTATTTTACTTTTTTTTAAAAAAAGATGGCTTAATATTGGATTTATAAGTTTTCAACCTTCAGAGTTTATAAAGCCTACTTTAATATTACTAATAAGTCTAATAGCTTCTAAAGAACCTAATCCCTACTTAAAATTGAAAACCTTAGCTAAACTTTTTTTAATAACTTTTTTTCCTTTGATTCTTATTTTACCTACAGATTTAGACTATGCTTTTATTATGTTTATTATGTTTGCAAGTTTTCTGATTTTTATAGGTATTCCGAGGAGATTAACCCTTTCTTTAATTTTTTTAGGATTAATAATAGGTTTATTACTTTTTCCTATTTTCTGGAAAAATCTTAAACCTCATCAAAAGGGTAGAATTTATGGATATTTATATCCTGAAAAATATGCTCAAACCTGGGGTTATCAACTAAATCAATCCCTTATTGCTATAGGATCTGGAGGTCTTTGGGGGCATGGTTTTAAAAGGGGTTGGTCTACAAGACTTCATTATCTTCCTGCAAAATATACAGATCTTGCTTTTGCTGTGTGGGCAGAAACTTGGGGTTTTATAGGAGTAAGTTTATTTTTGGTTTTATATGGATATTTACTTTATTTTTTTATAAAAATTTCTAATACAGCAAAGGACTGGCTGGGTAAATATCTTAGTTTAGGTGTGGCCTTGGTTCTATTTTGGCAGGCCTTATTTAACATAAGTGGTTGTGCTGGTTTATTTCCTATGACAAGTATACCTCTTCCTTTTTTGAGTTATGGAGGATCTATAACGATTTCAGTTTATTTTTTGCTATCCTTAGTGTTTAATATTGCTTTAAAAAGATATTTCTTTAAATAATTTCAATTTTTATAACTTTTCATCACTTGACTTTTTTAAAATTTATAATACAAATGAAACAATACGCAACGGATTTTAAAAACAATAAAAATTTTAAAGACGAGGTTAGGGTATGATTAAATTTGATATTACTTTATTTATCCAAATTGGGGAAGCACTTTTAATGACTTTTATTTTATATTATATTCTTGTTAAACCTGTTATGTCCTATATAAGAGAAAGAGAATTACATTTTCAAGCTTTGGAAAAGGAAACGCAGGATTTAATTGCTTCTGCAGAGGAAGCTATTAGAAAGTATCAAGAAGAATTAAACAAGGCAAGAGCTGAGGGGATTCAAAAAAGAGAGCTTTTGAAGGAAGAAGCCCGAAAGATAGAAAAAGAAATTTTATCTAAGGTAATGAAAGAGATGGAAGAATATAAAGCTAAATGGGCTGAGCAGTTTTCTAAACAATTAGAAGAAGTTAGAAAAGAACTGATGGGCAATATAGAATATTTTGCTTTGCTTATGGTTGAAAGATTGTTGGGGAGGAAGGTATGAAAAGATTAAGAAATATAGGGGTTTTGGTTGCAATTTTAATTTTAATTAGTATTTCTTTAGTTTTTGGAGTTGAGGCAGGTGAAGAACATCATGGAGTTACAACTTCTCAAATAAAAAATTTAATCTGGTTTACTCTTAATTTTATAGTCTTAGTTTTAATTTTATGCAAATTTCTTAAAAAACCTGTTGTAGATATGTTTAAATCCCGTCAAGAGAATATCCTTAAACAGTATAATGAGCTTTTGGAAAAGAAAAAAGAAGCAGAAGCAAGATATGTGGAGCTTCAGGAAAAAATTAAAAATCTAGAAAAGGAAGCACAGGAAATATACCAAAATTATGTTGAACAGGGGATAAAAGAAAAGGAAAGAATTATTGCTGAAGCTCATGCTCAGGCTGAAAGAATTAAACAGCAGGCAGAGCTTTACATTCACCATGAAATGGAAAAAGCTAAGGCTATGTTAAGAGAAGAAATAGCTGAAGCCTCTGTTAAATTAGCTGAAGAACTTTTAAAGAAAAAGATCAATTTAGAAGACCAAAAAAGAATGGTTAAAGAGTTTATAAATGAAATTAAAGGGAGGGTACTACATTGAGGGCAATGGCAATAGCATTTAAATACGCTAAGGGTCTTTTTACTGCTGCTAAAGAATTAGGTAAGACGAAAGAGTTTGGTGAAGAATTAAAACAAATAAAGGAACTTTTAATTTCTATGCCAGAGGTTTTATCAGCTTTGCAAAATCCTATTTATCCGCCTGATCTTAAAATGGAGATTATAGGGGAGATTTTAAAAGCTATTAAAGTAGATCCTGAAATAGAAAGATTTCTTAAGCTTTTAGTAGAAAGAAGAAGGATTCAGTTTATTTCAGAAATAGTAAGTATGTATCAAGAATTATTAGATGAAGAGTTAAATATTGCCCGTGGAGAGATAATTACAGCTTATCCAATAAGTGAAGAAGAGAAGAAAGAAATAGAAAATGTGTTAAAAGATTATTTGAAAAAGGAAGTTATATTAGAGTCCAAGGTAGATGAAGGAATTATAGGAGGGATAAAAATAAGGATAGGTGACTTAATATTTGATGGAACCTTAAAAACTCAATTAGGAAAATTTAAAGAAATTATAAAAGGGGAGGTGTTATAAATGGAAGCCATAAAAGCACAAGAACTTAGTGATTTAATTAAAAAAAGAATTGAGGAGTTTGAAAAAAAAATAGATCTGGATGAAATGGGGGTTGTTATTTCAGTTGCGGATGGTATCGCCCATGTTTTTGGTTTGAGAAACTGTGAATATATGGAATTAATTGAATTTCCAGAAAGTGGTGAGGTAGGGATTGCATTAAACTTGGAGTTTGATAATGTAGGTATTCCTGTAATGGGAGATTATTCTAAGATTTTAGAGGGGCATATAGCTAAAAGAACAGGGAAAGTAGCATCTATTCCTGTAGGGGAAGCAGTTATTGGAAGAGTTATTGATCCTGTTGGTAGACCTTTAGATGGGAAAGGACCAATTGAGGCTAAAGAATTTAGAAGAATTGAATTAAAGGCTCCTGGGATTATTAAAAGAAAACCTGTTCATGAACCTATGTATACAGGTATTAAAGCTATTGATGCTATGACACCTATTGGAAGGGGTCAGAGAGAGTTAATTCTTGGAGACAGGCAAACTGGGAAAACAGCTATTGTTATAGATGCTATTTTAGCTCAGAAAGATACAGATGTGTATTGTATTTATTGTGCTATAGGACAGAAAAAATCTACAGTTGCACAAATTATCGAGACCTTACGTAGATATGGAGCTATGGAATATACAACAGTAGTTGCTGCCTGTGCTTCTGATTCAGCTGCTTTACAATGGATTGCTCCTTATTCAGCCTGTGCTATAGGAGAATATTTTAGAGATACTGGAAGACATGCCTTGGTTATTTATGATGACCTTTCTAAGCAGGCTGCAGAATATCGCGAAATTTCATTACTTTTAAGAAGACCTCCAGGAAGAGAGGCATATCCAGGAGATATTTTTTATAATCACTCAAGACTTCTGGAAAGGGCAGCAAAACTTGATGATCAGTATGGTGGAGGGTCTTTAACAGCTTTACCTATTGTTGAAACTCAACAAGGAGACGTTTCGGCTTATATTCCTACAAATGTTATTTCTATTACAGATGGACAGATTTATTTGGAACCTGGACTATTTTTTGCAGGTATTCGACCAGCTATTAATGTTGGACTTTCTGTATCCCGAGTTGGGGGAGCAGCTCAAATTAAAGCTATGAGACAGGTTGCAGGAAGACTCAGACTTGAGTTAGCTCAATACAGAGAACTAGCAGCTTTTGCTCAATTTGGTTCTGAACTTGATAGAGCTACACAGAGGGTTTTACATAGAGGAGCAAGACTTGTTGAAATTCTTAAACAACCTCAATATCAACCGCTTCCTGTTGAAAAGCAAGTTTGTATACTTTTCGCAGGGACCAGAGGATTTTTGGATGAAATGCCTTTAGAAGTATTGGCTCAATATGAAAGAGAACTTTATGAATTTATTGAAAGTAAATATCCAGAAATTTATAAAGAGATAAAGGAGAAGAAAGAAATCAGTCCGGAATTAGAAGAAAAAATGAAGCAGGTATTTAGAGAATTTAATGAAGAGTTTAAAAAGAGAAATAATATAGAGCCTGTTCCGATACCATAAATAAATTGTGGGTTTTTATTTTAAAGGAGGATAAAATATGCCAGCTTTACGAGATATTAGAAGAAAAATAGAAGCTGTCAAAAGGATTGGTCAAATTACTAAAGCTATGAATATGGTTGCTTCAGCTAAATTGCGTACCTTGCAGCAAAAATTAGAGGGGTTTCGTCCTTATAGAAGAAAATTTGAAGAAGTAATAGATAATGTTCTTAGTGCTGGAACTATAAATGTTCAAAGAATTCCACTTTTACAACAAAGAGAAGTTAAAAAAGTAGGAATAATTTTAATAACTGCAGATAAGGGATTATGTGGAGCCTTTAATTCAAATTTAATAAAAGAGGCAGAAAAAGCTATAAATAGATTTAAAAAAGAAGGAAAAGAAATAGAACTTATTTGTGTAGGTAAAAAGGGAGCAACCTATTTTAGAAAAAAAGTTTCTGTTAGAGAATCTTATATAAATATTATGGGTAAGATTTTAATGCAAGATGCTCGCAAAATTGCCCGTTCTGCTATGATGGCATATCTTGCGGGTGAATGGGATGAAGTTTATATTATTTATGGATATTTTGTAAATGTAGTAAGACAAATTCCCAAAATGGAAAAATTATTACCCTTAAGCCTTGAGAGATCTTTAGAACCTGAAGAAAAGAAAATTTCTTATGCTTATATTTACGAGCCCGAGGAAGAACAACTTTTATCCGAGATTTTACCTCTTTATATAAATACTCTTGTATTTTCAGCTATGCTTGAAACTGCTGTTAGTGAACAGGCAGCACGTATGACAGCTATGGATAATGCTAACAAGGCTTGTGGTGATATGGTAAAAAGTTTAACTTTGTTTTATAATAAAGTCAGACAAGCAACTATAACTAAAGAATTAATGGATATTGTAGGAGGAGCAGAAGCACTTATTAAAGGATAAAAATAAAAAAAAGAATTTAAATAAGGGGGGTTAAAATATGGCTGAAGAGAAAGTAATGGGTAGGATAGTTCAAATTATGGGATGTGTGGTTGATGTAGAATTTCCTCCTGGAAAAGTGCCCAAGCTTCTTGAGTGCCTAAGAGCAACCAATCCCATGATAGATGATAGAGAATGGAACCTGGTGTTAGAAGTAGCACAACAATTAGGAGACAATATAGTCCGTTGTGTTGCTATGGAATATACAGATGGATTAAAGAGAGGAGATCCAGTATGGGCTACAGGTGCACCTATAACGGTTCCTGTTGGGAAAGCTACTTTGGGAAGAATTATGAATGCAACAGGAGATCCTGTTGATGAGGCTGGACCTATTGTTTCTGATAAATACTATCCTATTTTTAGACCTGCTCCTCCTCTTACAGAACTTGATACTACCATCAAAGTTTTAGAAACAGGAATTAAAGTATTTGATCTACTTATTCCCTTCCCTCGTGGTGGTAAAATGGGAACTTTTGGCGGAGCAGGAGTTGGGAAAACAGTTGTTATGATGGAGATGATTCATAACATTGCTATGGAGCATGGTGGAATATCAGTGTTCTGTGGAGCAGGAGAAAGAACTCGTGAAGGAAACGAGCTTTATTTGGAAATGAAACGTTCTGGAGTTTTAGATA
>PNIK01000027.1 GCA_002877985.1 Thermodesulfobacterium geofontis
AACTTCTTGCAAACGAACTTTTTGGACACGAAAAAGGAGCCTTTACAGGAGCTGACACTGTTAAAAAAGGACTCATTGAAATAGCCAATAAAGGAACCCTCTTTTTAGATGAAATTACTGAAATGAGCCCATCTATGCAGGCAAAACTTCTTAGAGTTATTCAGGAAAAAGAGTTTTTGAGACTGGGAGGAACAATCCCTATAAAAGTAGATGTAAGATTTATTGCAGCCACTAATAAGGACCTTAAAAGTCTTATTAAAGAAGGAAAATTTAGGGAAGATCTTTATTATAGACTTTGCGTAGTTCACTTTGAACTCCCTCCCCTTGCAGAAAGAAAAGAAGATATCCCTCTTTTAGCCTATTATTTTTTAAAGAAATATTCATCCTTGATGAAAAAAGAAGTAAAGGAAATTTCTCCCAGGGCTTTAGAAATTCTTATGGAATATGATTATCCAGGAAACATAAGAGAACTTGAAAATATTATAGAAAGAGGGGTGGCTTTAGCTACTGGAAATGTTTTGGAACCAGGACATCTCCCTGAAGATTTGCAATTTTTAAAAATAAAAACCTTTAGAAAAAAAGAAGGAAGATATCCTACACTTGAAGAACAAGAAAAAGAGTATATCTTATGGATTTTAAAAGAAGTGGGAGGGAATAAAAGTTTAGCTGCGGAAATTCTTGGCATAGACAGGGTTTCTCTTTGGAGAAAATTAAAAAAATACGGAATTGAAGAATAAAAATGTCCAAAGATAAAATTGTAGTTTTAGGTATAGGAAATGTTCTTCTTTCTGATGAAGGAGTAGGGGTTAAAGTGGTTCAGGATCTTGAAAGTCAATATGTTTTTCCAGAAAATGTAGAATTAGTTGATGGTGGAGTAGGAAGTTTTTCACTCCTACCTTATATTGAATCTGCAAAAAAACTTCTTGTTATAGATGCTATTTCAGGAGGAAAACCTCCTGGAACAATTTATAAATTTAAGGATGAAGAGATTCCTTATCAAGTAATAGAAAAACTTTCTACTCATGAACTGAATTTTTCTGATATTTTAAATCTTGCAAAATTAAGGGGGAAGTATCCAGAAGAATTGGTTATTATTGGAATTGAACCACAATCCTTAGAACTTAAAGTAGGACTTACTGATACTGTGAAGCAAAATTATAAAAAACTTTTAAACGAAGTCTTAGATCAGCTTAAAGAGTGGGGAATTGAAGTTTCACTTAAGCAAACAAAAGATTAATTCTCTTCTATTTCAAGAGTTTTAAGAAACATTTCTTCTCCTGAAATTACCTCTGTATTAAGTGAGCCACAAAAAGGGCAGATCATATTCCATTTTTCTTTAACAGCCTCTTTTCCACAATCTAAACACCTTATTTTAAGGTCTTCCAATTCAAATACTATCTCTGCATCTTCAAGTGGGCTTCCTTTTTTAAAAAAATCAAGGGCTGTTTTAAGTAAATCTGGTTCAACTCCTGAAAATTTACCTATGAGAAAAACTGCCTTGGTTATTCTTTTGCCTGGATAATCTTTAATCAGATCTTCTATAGTTCTTAAAATATTTTGCACAATAAAATATTCATGCATTTTAACATATTCTTGGGAAAAGCTCTCCTGAAGTATTTTCTAAAACCCGCTCTGTACCGTAAAGAGTTTTTAAAATAACCTGAGGAAATGAACTTTTTTCCAGAACCTTTCCTACAATCTGAGCAGAACTTCCTGAAGAATGATTTCTTAAGATTTCCAAAGCCTCTTTAGCGAATCTTTCTGGAAGGGCAATTACTAATCTTCCTTCACAGGGAAGGTGATAGGGTTCAAATCCAAGTGCTTCGCAAAAGGCTTTTACCTGTGGTTTCACAGGAATTTTTTCTTCTTCCACCAAAATATTTACTTGGGAACTATAAGCCCATTCATAAAGAGTTGCTGCAAGTCCACCTCTTGTTGGATCTCTCATGGCATGGATTTCTATTCCTGAATTAAAAAGAGATTCTGCCAAGGGAAATAGACTCTCGCAATCACTTTCCAGTTCCACATTAAATTTAATTCCCTCTCTTTCTGATAAAATGCATGCTCCGTGATCTCCAATTGAACCTGAAACTATAATGAGATCTCCCGGTTTTAAATTTTTACAAGAAATTCCTTTATAAATTACTTTTCCTATTCCTGAGGTAGTAATAAAAATTCCGTCAAGTTCTTTTTTAGGAACTATTTTTGTATCTCCTGCCACTATAAAAACTTTGTTTTTCTCAGCCTCCTCTTTCATACTTTGAAGAATCTTCTCAAAATCCTCCATCAAAAACCCTTCTTCAATTATAAATCCAGCTGTCAAGTAAAGTGGCTTTGCTCCGACTACAACAAGATCATTTATAGTTCCTGTTACTGCAAGCTTCCCAATATCTCCACCTTTAAAAAATATAGGTTTTACTGTGAAACCATCTATAGTAAAAGCAATTTCTGAAAAGCTATCAATTAATATGGCCGAATCTTCTAGTTGATCAAGGATAGAATTAGAAAAATATTTTAAAATTATGTTTTTTATAAGAAAATAGGTTTCCTCTCCTCCGCCACCATGAGAAAGAAGAAGCTTTTCAATTTTCATAAAATGTCCCTTTAAGCAAGTTTTTTACGGTATTCATTAAATTTATTTTCTATAAAGCTAATCCAGTTATCCAAACCTTCTCCTGTTTTTGCAGAAAGGGCTATTATATAAGCATCTGGCCTTATTTTTTTTATATCCTCTTTAACCTTATCTAAATTAAAATCAAAGTAGGGAAGTAAATCAATCTTGTTAATAATAACTACATCTGAGACTTTAAAAATAAGTGGGTATTTTTCTGGTTTGTCTTCTCCCTCAGGAACGGAAAGAAGAGTAACATTTAAGTGAGTACCAAGTTCATAATTAGCAGGACAAACAAGATTCCCGATATTTTCCACAAATAAAAAATCAATTTTATCTAAGGGTAAATGGTGCATAGCTTTATGAATTAAAGAGGCATCTAAATGGCAGGCACTACCTGTTGTAATTTGATAAACAGGAATACCTTTTTGTCTTATTCTTTCTGCATCTTTTTCAGTTTCCAGATCTCCTTCTATTACTCCGATGCGATATTTATCTTTTAAAAAGTCCAAAGTCTTCTCAAGAAGAGTTGTTTTCCCTGAACCAGGAGCACTCATAAGATTTATGGCATAAACCTTATACTCCTCAAAATGTTCCCTATTATGCCTTGCCTGAAATTTGTTATATTTTAAAATGTCTTCAAAAACTTCTAATGCTTTTTTATCAGAATCATTAGTAACTCCGCATCCACATTCTTTACACATAGCTCTACCTCACAGTAAAAATTTATTTAAAAAATATCATAAAATCTTTAAAAGTAAACCTTTATACAAAACTTAGATTTAAAGGATAAATTGCTTTAAAAATTTTTAAAAATCGATAAAAAATGTTTTTAAAAATTAAAAATTTGATAAATATCTCTTGATAACTTTTTATAAAAATAAATAATTTAATTATACTCTTTTAAATCTACCTTGACTAAAATTAATAACAATATTAATAAATAACTAAAGTGTTTATTTATTATAAAAGGGGGGATAAATGAGAAAAAAGAAACTTTTAAGCTTGGTTGGAGTAGGAATTTTTACTCTGGGACTACCTTTAAAAGGTAAAACTGCTCAAATAAAAATAGATGAGGATACCTTTGCAGATTTTCAAGTTCAAGCAAGAGTCTTTTATTTAAATGCAGATAAAGGAGGATATCAACATCCCTCCCAGAGCTGGCCTAGTTATAGAGATTATAGATCCCAGCAGTTTTTTATCTATAAATACAGACTAGGAATAAAAGGACAAATTAACAAATTAGTAAGTTTTTACGGAAATTTTGATTCTAACGATAATGAAGGTTATCAAACCATGCTCTGGGAGGGAGCAATTCAGTTTAATATACGTCCCGAATTTGTAATAGATGCAGGAAAAATAAGAACTCCTTTTAGCAGACACAATTTTATAGGTCGTCATAATAGTCCTGTAATGTCAAGTGATGGAGACTATTTTTTGGCAAGTCAATTTAAAGAAGCCTTAAAACCTGTTAATCCCTATGAAGGTGGTTATAGAGGAAATCAGGCTTATAAAAGAACTGATATGGGAATGATGGTAAAGGGTTCTATAAAAGATGGATTAATAAAGTACTTTGCTGGTATTTTTAGCGAGGATAAGTCTAATAGTAATAAAGTTTGGAAGCTTAGTGATGGTTATGATAAAGCTTCTATTCTAAAATATCAAAAAACATTGAAAAACTTTGAATATGATGTAAGAATTGAGTTTACACCAACCTTTTTAGGATTTAAACAGGAACCCAATGTTTTTGATCCGTCTTCAAGAGAATATCAAACCTATGGTGGTAAATTAGACTTTATGACTATCGGTGTAGGATATCATCATGAAAAGCATTTAGAAAATGCCAATAAATCTATATATGGAGATTCAGATCTTACAAGAGATGCTTGGGCTGCTGATATTGGTTTTGAAAAGAGATTTGCTAAAAAATACATTGTAGGTGCTGAAGCAGGATACATGTATTTTGATGACACCCATTTTTATCAAGTATCCCCTAATAAATATAAAAAGGGAGATGCTTGGACTTGGTATGGAGAAGCCCATCTAATTTATGATGAAAAAATGGGGATAGGGTATCCTGGAGTTGGTTTCAGATACGAATATGTGGAAGTAGATGGAAAATTTCAAAATAAAAAGGATCTTGCCTATGAAAGATATGGAGTCTGCTTAAGTTATTATCCAATAAGAAAAAAAGATGTTATTGACATTACAAATAGATTTGGAATTGGTTTTGATTATGTAAGGGCTAAAGATGCTTTAAAAGCTTATATAAAATATAAAAATTGGGATGATACCAACTTTACTTGGTATGCAGCAGTTTTTGTAAATTTTTAACTTTTAGTCCTTTCTATAAAAGCATAAACATTGTGAGCATGAATTGATTCAAAGTTTTCTGCAGAAACAGAAAACCAAGTAATTTCTGGATGTTCAAGAAGTTTTTTAGCTACGCTTCTTACCACATCTTCTACAAACTTGGGATTTTCATAAGCTTTCTCAGTTACAAACTTTTCATCCGGTCTTTTCAAAAGGGAATAAACTGGACTTGAAGCTGAACTTTCAGCAATCTCAATTAATTCCTCTAACCAAATAAACTTTTTAAACCTTACTTTAATAGTTACTTTACCTCTCTGATTGTGAGCAGAATACTTGCTTATGCTTTTTGAACAGGGACAGAGGGTCATAACCGGAACTCCAACTCCTACTATCAAATCTCTTTTTCTCTGAGAATAAGAAGCTAATATAAATGCCTCATATTCCATAACAGATATTATTCCACTTACTGGGGATTTTTTTTCTAAAAAATAAGGAAAATACATTTCTATGTGAGCTGATTTTGAAAACAATTTTTCTCTTAATCTTTTTAAAAGTTTAATTACGTTTTTTATGTGAATTTCACTTCCGAATTCATTTAATACCTCAATAAACCTACTCATATGAGTTCCCTTAAATTTAGAGGGAAGATCTACATAAAGATTAATTTCTGCAACTGTATGCTGAAAACCCTTTTTCTGGTCAAGAACAGTTACAGGGTATTTAAATCCTTTTATTCCTACTTTGTCTAAAGGTATCTTTTCTTCAGGAGTTAAACTCTGGATATCCTCTAATTCCATAGGCACTCCTTTTTTTAACTAAATTTAAACCTTTAAAAATTTTATCCGAAATATTGTAATAGTGAAAGCTAATTTGTAAGGAAATTTTTAATCGGGTTTTTTAATGAAAATAAACCTTTATCTTTTCTTTTATATTGAGCTTTTAAACCTCTTGTTTTGTATGAATAAAAGCCTTATAAACCTCATTTTACTTTAATATAGAAAATTTGAGCACGAAGTTTAATTTTGTAGAAATTCAAATAACAGTAGTATAAGGAATTTTTATTAATACTTCAAGACCACCCTGAGGTGGTAAATTAAAACTTATTTTTCCTTGATGAGCTTCTATAATTTTTTTAGAAACAAAAAGCCCAAAACCGTTCCATTTTTCCTAACCATATTTATCCGAACCTACTAATCCAGTTAATCTTC
>PNIK01000051.1 GCA_002877985.1 Thermodesulfobacterium geofontis
AAACTAAAAGATAAAGCAAAGGAAGTTATAAAAAGGCTTAAAAAAGCTTATCCGGATGCAAAAATAGCCCTTAATTTTAAAAATCCACTCCAACTTCTTGTTGCAACCATACTTTCTGCCCAATGTACAGATGAAAGGGTAAATGAGGTTACAAAGGAGCTTTTTAAAAAATATAAAACTGCTGAAGATTTTGCAAATGCTGATCTTGAAGAATTAGCTGAAGATATAAAAAGCACAGGTTTTTACAGACAGAAGGCTCAATACATAAAATCTGCTTGCAAAATACTTGTTGAAAAGTATAATGGAGAAGTGCCAAAAACTATGGAAGAATTATTAGAGCTTCCCGGTGTTGCAAGAAAAACAGCAAACATAGTGCTTTCAAATGCTTATGGAATTGTTGAGGGAATACCAGTTGATACCCATGTAAGAAAAGTTTCAGGTAGATTGGGACTTATCAAATCTAAACAACCAGAAAAGATGGAAAAAGAGCTTATGGAAATTATACCTAAAAAAGACTGGTTTATCTTTCCCTATCTTGTTCAGGCTCATGGAAGAAAAATCTGTCTCGGTAAAAAACCTAAGTGCGAAGAATGTATCCTAAAGGATTTATGTGATGCTTACTTATCCTCAAATTGATCCTGTAATCTTTCAGATAGGTCCTTTTGCAGTAAGATGGTATGGTTTGATGTATATAATAAGTTTTTTCTGCTGTCTTTTTCTTTGCAGATACCAGCTAAAGGAGAAAGGTAAAAAGGATCTTTATCCTTTCTTAGAAAATCTTTTATTTTACAGTTTTCTGGGCTTAATATTGGGGGCACGCTTAGGATTTTGTTTTTTTTATTATCCAGATTACTTTTTAAAAAATCCTCAGGAAATAGTGGCTATCTGGAAAGGTGGAATGTCCTTTCATGGAGGATTAATAGGAGCTATTCTTTCAGGCTATATTTATATAAAAAGGCACAAACAGTCCTTTCTCTGGTGGGCTGATCTTGTTGCAGTTACAGCACCTATAGGGCTTTTTTTTGGAAGGATAGGTAATTTTATAAATGGAGAAATCTACGGAAAACCAAGTAACCTTCCCTGGGCTATGATCTTTCCAGAAGGAGGAAATATCCCCAGACATCCTGTTCAGCTTTACGAGGGACTGGTTACAGGTTTGCTTCTATTTCTATTTATGTGGAGCTTAAGAAAAAGAGATTTTATTCCCGGAACTAAACTTGCGATATTTTTAATCCTTTACGGGATTTTAAGATTTTTCTTTGAATTCATAAGAGAACCTGCTCAAAGCTTCCCCCTTATTTTTGGATGGATGACTATGGGACAGGTTCTGTGCGTGATAATGGTATTTTCAGGGATTTTGCTTTTATATTTTGTTAGGATAGGTTTCGTTAAGAAGTATTTCTAATTCCCTTGCAACCTCTTTTGCTAAAGTAAAATATTTTTCAAATTCTTTTTCTGCTTTTTCTGAATTAAAGGCTTTTGCTAAAAACTTGCAATTTCTACATAACAGATTTCTAAATCTCTTACCCAAAAGGTTTTCAAGCTGAATTTTTGCATAAAGACCGATGTCTTGTTTGGCAAGGCGCTTTAGAATGTAAAGCTGTCTCAAAAAACTTGGAGTAGAAAGATAGACTACATCCCTTAAATTGAATCCAGAATCTTTTATCATTTTAGCAAGAAGAATGAGCCAGAAATGATTTATTACCTGAACAAGTGCCATTATTTCATCGTGCTTTTTTGGAGAAATTCTCACAAGCTTTAAACCCTCATCTGACATAACTTTTTTAAACCATTTGGAAACATTTTTTCCTCTTACAGGATAAAAAGCAACAGTTTTTCCCTTTAAGTCCTTCTCATAGGGACCAAAAAGGGGATGGGTTGCAAGAATTTCTCCTTTCTCAAAATACATTTTCATAACTTTTACAGGTTCTCTTTTAAGGGAACAAATATCGATTACCCAGTGATAATTTTCAACAAAGGGTGAGATTTCTTTAACTACTTCTGGAAAAACCTCCATAGGAACAGAAATTAAAATAATCTTATTCCTTTTAACAAGCTCTGTATTGGTAAGATTTGTGTTAATATCTGAGACCTCAACAGGATAGCCTCTTTTTTCAAAAAGATTTTTAAATAACTTCCCCATTTTCCCTTTTCCACCAATAATTCCGATTTTAAAGTTATCATTCATTTAATCCCCCTATTTACATTTTAAGCTACTTCAGATAATTTAAGCCTTTCTTCCCATCTTCTCATCAATTCTTCTTTTAAAATAGGATAATTTTTAAGCTCTGGATCTCTTTCTATCAGTTTAAAGGCATCTTCTCTTGCCCAGAGAAGTATCTCATAATCTTTTATTATATCAGCTCTTCTAAATTCTAAATATCCAGATTGTTTTGTTCCGAGAAATTCTCCAGGACCTCTTAATTTTAAATCTTCTTCTGCAATTCTAAATCCATCGTTTGTTTCACATAAAACTTGAAGTCTTCTAAAGGCTTCATTTTCCATACTAACTTTGTAGGCTATTAAAAAACAATAGGACTGATATTCACTTCTACCTACCCTTCCTCTCAATTGATGAAGCTGAGAAAGTCCAAATCTTTCGGCATGCTCAATTACCATAACTGTTGCATTGGGAACATCAACTCCCACCTCCACAACGGTTGTTGCAACAAGAATATCTATTTCTTTTCGTTTAAAGGCATGCATAATTTTTTCCTTTTCATAGGAGCTCATTTTACCATGCAAAATACCGACTTTATATTCTGGAAAAACTTCTTTCTGAAGGTACTCTCCATGGGTAAGCACTGCTTTTAAATCAGTCTTTTCTGATTCCTCTATAAGGGGAAGTATAACATAAGCCTGATGTCCTTTTTTAAGCTCTTTTCTTGTTTCCTCATAGGCTTTTCTTCTATTGTATTCTAAAAAGAGTTTAGTAATGATAGGTTTTCTTCCCTTTGGCATTTCATTTATAATTGAAAGGTCAAGATCTCCGTAAATAGTAAGAGCAAGGGTTCTGGGGATAGGAGTTGCAGTCATAACTAAGGTATCGGGAATTACACCTTTTGCTTTATCTCTAAGAGCTGCCCTCTGTAAAACCCCGAAACGATGCTGTTCATCAATAATTACCAATCCAAGCCTTTTAAAATCTACCTTTTCCTGAAAGAGAGCATGAGTTCCTATTACAAAATTTATAAAACCTGTAGAAAGTCCGTGGTATATTTCTCTTTTTTTGGCAGGAGGTATACCACCTGTTAAAAGTGCTGTATGAATACCCATAATCTGAGCATACTGTCTAAAGTTATAATAATGCTGTTCTGCAAGGATTTCTGTAGGAGCCATAAGAGCTACTTGATAGCCATTTTCTATAGCTATTAAAGCTGCAATAAAGGCAACTACAGTCTTACCACATCCCACATCTCCCTGAAGAAGTCTATTCATGGGAAAATTACTTGCCATGTCCCTTTTGATTTCCTCTATTACCCTTTTCTGAGCAGAAGTTAATTCAAAGGGCAATTTTTTAATAAAATCCTCAACGAGTTTACTTTCTGTATTAAAGCTAATTCCTGTTTCTTTCTTTATTCTTCCCTTTCTTAACCCTAAGGCAAGTTCTAAAAAGAAAAATTCATCAAAGGAAACACTTTTGTGATAAATACTTTCTCCCCTTTTTAAAAGTAATATATCTTCTGAGGGTTCTGGAAAGTGAAGATTTTTAATAGCCACATTTAAAGGCAAAAGTTTTCTTCTTTTCAAAATTTCTGCAGGAATACAGCTATTTAAATAATCTCCATAATCTTCTACTGCAATTTTTATGATTCTTCTAAAGTATTTTTCTGAAACTCCTTCTATAGAAGAATAAACTGGAACAATATGACCTATTTCTATACTCAATTTTTCTTCATCTCCTTCTTCAATAAGCTCTGGATGTATAATTTCTAAATCTTTTCCAAAACGTGAAATTTCTCCGATTGCATAAATATTTTTTCCAGGTGCCAAAAGCCTTCTCCAGACCTTTTCATTAAAATTGAACCATTTTAAGGTTAAAAAGCCTGTTCCATCTGTAATATAGGCATAAAATATTTTTCTCTTGTAAAAATGTGAAGTTCCACTTTTAAGAATTTCCCCAAAAACTACAGCCCTTTGTCCTTCTCTCAAGTCCCCTATAGGAGTAATTTTTCTTCTATCTTCGTAATCCTTGGGAAGAAAATATAATAAATCCTCCAAGGTATGAATATCCTTTTTAGTAAGTTTCTTAGCAATACTAGGTCCTATACCTTTTAAAAATTGGACAGGTTGTTTTAAAATTTCCTTATATCTAAGATAAGTTTCCAGTGAAACTTCTTCTGTAGAAAATTTCCAATCTTTAAAGCTAAATTCCTCAGATATATCTTCCTTTTGAGTGTCCTTTTCTTTATTAGAGGAGTTAAAAGATTTCAGAAAATTAAGCAATCTAAGTATTTTTATTCTTTTTTCTTCAAAAGGACTTATTTCTAAACCCTCACATATTTCCAAAAGTTTTTCTTTTATATGGTTTATCTCTTCTGGAGCATTGTTTATAAGATTTTTTAAAGCTCGTTCAAGCCCCTTAGTTTTTGATAAATTTGCAAAATTGTTTTTGGAAACATACTCAAGGGGTCTTAAGATTTTAAAAACCCACTCCTGAAAATTTGAATTTTTTTCTACTTTCATAATTTTAAACTTTTAAAAACACTAACTACCGATTCCCCAAAGGTTTCTTCAAAAAGTTTTTTAAGTTTAAAGGCTTTTTCTAAATTTCCGTGTTTTAAAGCACCTCTATAAAATATTTCAAATTTCCTTTTTGCCTCCGCATAAAGCATAATCTTTTGTTCTAATTTTAAATCCTTTTGATAGTTCTTAAAGAGTTTTAAAAGAGCGAGGGTTCTGTAATAGTCAAGCCCCTTCATAGCAGATAATTGATCAGGTCTTCCACCACTTTTAACAACAAGATACTCTTTAATAAGACCAACAGGCAATTTTAAGGAAACCCTCAGCCAGAATTCATAATCTTCACAAACTGGAAAATCTTCATCAAAAAGTCCCACTTCAAAAAATACCTCTTTTTTTATCAAAACTGTGGAAATAGAGACAACACAAAGTTTTATGGCTCTATCAAAAAACCAACCCTCTGCTTTTTGATGGATCTTTTTAGGAGTTATTTTTTTGTCACCTTTATACCAGAGCTCTTCTGTTTGAACAATTTTATAATCTGGATTTTTTTCAAAAAACTCAATCTGCTTTTCCAATTTATTTTCTACGAAGGCATCATCACTGTCAAGAAAAGCTATAAAATCTCCTTTTGCTTTTAATACCCCAACATTTCTTGTATGGGAAACACCTCTGTGAGGCTTCCTCACATAGATAATGGGGTACTTTGAAACTAAATAGGGAGTTTCATCTGTTGAACCATCATCAACCACAATAAGCTCTAAATCCTTAAAGGTTTGATTTAAAACACTCTCAATGGCTTTAGAAAGAATGTAAGCCCTATTATATGTAGGAATAATAACACTAATTAATGGTCTTTTCATTAATAAACATTTTATCTCCAGAAGCCAAACTAAGCATCAATAAACCATTTATCCCAAGCTATAAGTTCTTTTGTAGAAAGGAATAAGAATTTTTCTTAACAGTTAATTCTTGATATTTAGTAAAAACTCTATATCTTTAGTTTTATATGAATGAGCTTGAGATCAAAAAGAAACTTATAATTATTTCAATCTTAGTTTTAGGAGTAATTACTTTTGGAACTGTGGGCTATATAACTATAGAGAATATGGACATTTTGAATGCCCTTTACATGACAGTTATTACTGTAGCTACAGTAGGGTTTAAAGAAGTGAAAGATTTAAGCAAGGCTGGCAAAATTTTTACCATATTACTTATATTTAGTGGTTTTGGAGTCTTTGCTTATGCTATGACTATAGGAGCAAAAATATTAATAGAAGGTGAAATAAGGGAGGTGTTTAAAAAAAGAAAAATGAAAAAAGAAATTGATGCCTTAAAAAACCATTACATTATTTGTGGTTATGGAAGAATGGGAAAAATCCTCTCTAAAGAATTTAAAGCTAATAAGGTAAATTTTGTGGTAATTGAAAAGTTTGAGGAAAATGTAAAAGACGAAGAAGGTATCCTTTATCTTATAGGTGATGCAACTAAAGATGAAATTCTAAAAGAAGCAGGAATTGAACGAGCAAAGGGAATAATTTCTCTTTTACCCTCTGATGCAGAAAATCTTTATGTGGTTATCAGTGCAAGATTTTTAAATCCTAAAATTTACATAGTTGCCCGTGCAACAGATGAAGAAGCAAAAAATAAGTTAAAAATGGCAGGAGCTAATAAAGCAATATGCCCTTATCATATAGGAGGTTTAAGAATTGCTCATACAGTTTTAAGACCAAATGTGGTAGATTTTTTAGAATTTGCTACTAGATCTGAATTTACGGAGATCCAGATTGAAGAAATTTCTATTTCAAAAAACTCAAAGCTGGTAGGAAAAACTTTGAAAGATGCTCAAATAGGAAGGGAATTCGGAATTATAGTAATTGGGATTAAAAGAGCTGACGGAAAGATAGAATTTAACCCCTCTGCAGATACTGTGATAGAAGTTGATGATATTCTCATTGTAATAGGAAAGGCACAAAATCTTTTTGAGTTTTCTCAAGTTGCAGAAGGAAAGGAAAATATTTAGGGGTTTATTTTATGAAAAAATTTTTTATTGTAGGAGGAACAGGTTTTATAGGTTCTAATCTCCTTTCTGTACTTAGTAAAGAAAATTATCAAGTTTATGTACTTGTGAGAAGTGAAGAAAAAGCAAAAAAACTACCTTCATTTTGTAAGGCTATTCTGGGAGATCCAACTCAAAAAGGAGAATGGCAAAAAAAGTTGAACGAAGCTGATATAACAATCAATTTTGCAGGACAAAATATATTCGGAAGATGGAACAAAGAGTATAAAAAACTAATTTTAGAAAGCAGAATAAAATCTACAGAAAACGTGATAAACTCCTTGAAAGAGGGAGCTTTACTGGTAAATGCTTCTGCCATTGGATATTATGGAAATAAAGGGAATACCTTGGTTACAGAGGATAGCTTACCAGGGGATGACTTTTTAGCAAAGGTCTGTATCGAGTGGGAAAAGAAAGCCTTAGAAGCTAAAGAAAGGGGAGGTAGGGTTATTATTACAAGATTTGGAATTGTTTTAGGAAATGGAGGAATGCTTTCTAAAATTTTGCCTCTCTTTAAATGGGGACTTGGAGGAACTCTCGGAAGAGGTAATCAGTGGTTTTCATGGATTCATATAGAGGATCTGGTTTCTGCTATTTTATTTCTTATTGAAAACGAAAAAGAAGGAGTCTACAATCTTACCTCTCCAAAACCTGTGACTAATAAGGAATTTACCAAAACCTTGGGGAAAATATTGAAAAGACCCACTCTTTTGCCAGTTCCTATTTTTGCCATAAAACTTTTATTTGGAGACTTAGCAAAAGCTATTACTTCCAGTGTAAAGGTTTATCCAAAAAGACTTTTAGAATTAGGTTTTAGTTTTAAATTTGACAATATAGAATCAGCCCTAAGAAATTTAATTGAAAAAACAATATGAAGGTTGAGAAGTTTAAAAAATTTATTTTTCTTTTTTTATTAATTTTTTTCTTTAATTCCTGCGAAACCTTAGGAAATTTAAAATCTTCCTCTTATGAATTTAAAGAAAGAACTGTTGAAAAAATAAAAGTCCTTTTAAGCAATATCCCCTTTATTAAAAGATATATCACCCTTTATCCAGCTCCAAAAGAACTTTATAGCGAAACAGAAAATTTTATAAATGAACTAAAAATTTATAAAGCTGATGAAATTTTTAAGGATGAATATGAAAAAATTTTAAAAGCTTGGGAAAAAGCAAAGAAACTTTACCAGGAAAAATATTATAAATCTGCTGAAAAAGAGTTAAAAAAGGTCAATCTCATGGCAAAAGAACTGTTAGAAAAAGTTAAAGCTTACAGAGAAAATTTAAAAAATTCCGCTTTAAAAAGATACAAAAAAATGGAAGAGATAGCAGGAGAAGTTCTAAGAAATACCAAATCCGAAGAAAAAAAATTGCAAATAAAACTTTATTTATGGAAATTAAGAAATTTAATAGATCTGGAAAACTACAGTGAGTTTGAAAAAGAATTACAAAATCCTCCCTTTTAATCAATTGGATAAAAATTTCTTTTGGGTTTTTATTTCTTCAGGAGCTTTAATAGGATTTTTACCTACCTGTCCAGGAACTTTTGGCTCTTTAGAGGGTTTAGTCTTATTTTGGTTTTTAAAGAATCCTCCCATAATTTATCAGTTATTACTAACCTTAGGAATTACAATTCTTGGAATAATAGCCTCTAATTTTGTTTCTAAATTTTCAAAAAATAGGGATCCCGATTTTGTGGTAATAGATGAAATTGCAGGAATGTGGGTAAGTTTAGTAGGTAAACATAGTTTAATTGAGTTTGTACTTGCTTTTATTATTTTTAGAATCTTTGATATTACCAAACCTTATCCCATTAAAAAAAGCGAAAAACTATCTTATGGATGGGGAATTATGGCTGATGATATTATAGCAGGAATTTTTACTAATTTTTCTGTAACCTTTCTCTTGTATGTTGCCAAATATTTAAGTGTAATATAAGATTTAATTAAATAAAATGATCGGAGCTTTGATTTTTATAGGAGATGAACTTATTTGCGGTGCTATTGATAATACTAACAGTGTTTTTGCAGGAAAGGTATTAACTTCTTATGGATTTGAAATCGGTGAAATTATTACTTTGCCAGATAAGGTCGAAATTATTTCTGAATACTTAAAAAGACTCATAGAAAGATATGATTTTCTAATAATCTCAGGTGGATTAGGACCTACTGATGATGATTTAACCAATTTAGCTACCGCAAAAGCTTTTAACTTAGAACTTAAAGAAAACAAAGATTTTCTTTGTGCTATTTATTCTGCAAAAGAATATGAAAAATCTCAAGAAATAGCAAAAAAGATGGCCTTACTTCCTGAAGGTGCAATTCCTTTATCAAAAGACTTTTCTTCAGCTGGGTATCTTTTGGAGATAAAAAATAAACCTCTGTTTTTTTTACCAGGTGTTCCTCATCAGTTTGAAAATCTCTTTCAAACTGAAGTAATTCCAAGACTTTTAAAACTAAATCCTAAAACAAGGAAACGGTTTATTAAAACCCTAAGATTTTTTGATCTCAATGAAACCGATCTCAATCAGGTCATAAATAACTTTCCAGAAAATCTTTTGTCATCTCTCAAAATAGGCTATTATCCTATATTCCCGGAACTCAAATTAATCTTACAAGGGGAAAAAGAAAAGGATTTAGAATTTTTTATTAATGAATTAAAAAAACATTTTTTACTTTATCTTATTAGTGAAAAAGATGAGGGGTTGCCTCAAGTAATAGGGGAACTTTTAAAAAAAAGAAGAGAAAAAATTGCTACTGCTGAGTCTTGCACAGGTGGTCTTTTAGCAGGATTTATTACCTCTATTTCTGGAAGTTCTCTTTACTTCGATAGGGGTTTTGTTACTTACAGTCCTGAAAGCAAAGTAGAAATTCTTGGGGTAAAAAAGGAAACCATAGAAAATTTTGATGTAGTAAGTTATGAAGTTGCTATGGAAATGGCAGAAGGAGTGAGGAAAAAAACAGGGGCTGATTATGCTTTAAGCGTTACTGGTTTTGCAGGTCCAACTGGAGGAACCCCAAAAAATCCTGTAGGAACAGTTTATATAGGATTCTCTTATAAAAACAAAACAAAAGCTTTTAGATTCAGTTTTTTGGGGAACAGAAGACAGATACAGATCTTGGCAAGTTATACTGCACTTGATATTTTGAGGAGGTATCTCCTTTATGGTGAGAGCCTTTTTAGCTATAGATTTGCCACAGGAATTAAAGAAAGAACTTTTTAGTCTTGGTAAAACCATTTCTTATGAGAGTTTAAAACTTAAATGGGTAGAAGAAGAAAATCTACATCTTACTATACGTTTTTTTGGAAATATTTCAGAAAATTTAGTGGAAAAAATTTATAAAAAATGTAAAGAAGTTTGTAAAGAAATAGATCCTTTTGAGCTTAGGCTTAGTTCTGCTGGATATTTTCCTTTCAAAGGTACTCCAAGGGTGATATGGATTGGAATAGAAGCACTTTCAAATAATCTTTTTAAACTTAATGATTTATTAAAAAAAGCTCTAAAACCTTTAAAATTAAAAGAAAATGGAGAAAAATTTCATCCCCATATTACTTTACTTAGAGTAAAAGAAAAAACAGATCCTTCAGCTCTAAAATCTTTTTTTGAAGAACTTAAAAAGGAGGCTGAAAAATTAGAAGGAAAAAGCTTTTTTGTTAGAGAAATTATAATTTTCAAAAGTGAACTCTCTCCTGCTGGTCCTAAATATACACCTCTAAAAATTATTCCTTTAAAAGAAAAATAAAATGTGGAATCTTCAAAATTTTTTTTTAAAGATTTATTCAACTATAATAAGAGTTGCCTACAACCTTATTGTAATAATATTGCTTTTTGTTACTGCTGTAATAATTATCAGAACCGTATCAGAGTTAGGTTATACCATTACTGAAAAAACAGTAAGACTTGGTATCAAAGAACTGGTGATAAATGTTTTGTCTCTTATAGTTATTCTTGAACTTATAAGAGCTTTTGTGGAATATTTTGAACATCACCAAGTTCATATAGAAATACTTATTGAAGCTATAATAGCTTTTCTTATAAGAGAATTTATGATTTTTCTTTTTGAAGGAAAATTTTCTGGTCTTGATGTTTTCTTGTGGGCATTAGGAATTTTCTTTCTTGTTTTGGCAAGAGGAATAGCTATTATTTTTAAACCAGAAAGTGACTTAGTAAAAGAGTTTAAGAAATTTATAACAAAATTTAAAGAAAGAAAAGAAACTCAATGAAGTTTAAAATTTTTATACTAATACTTTTTTTAACCATTTCTTTATTCACATTTTCCTTAGCCTCCAAAATAAGCAATTTTTCTTTATTAGAAAAAGACCCTGATTATGGAGATGCTCTTGTTGTAGGATCTGTTGCTGATGCAAGTATTCTTATTCCTATGATTGCTACCGATGTAATGAGCCATGAAGTTGCAGGGCACATTTTTTTAGGTGTAGTTAAATATGGACCTGATCTTAAAATAATAGGTGATCTTGCTGAAAAATTTGAAATTTCTCCAGATCAGAAAACTATCACTTTTTATCTAAAGAAAGGTGTAAAATGGGAAGATGGAGTAGAAGTCACTGCAGAAGATGTCTATTTTGGATTTAAACTTATAACCTCTTCAGAAATTCCTTCTCCTTATGCCAGCGATTTTTTGGAAGTAAAAGATTTTGAAATTATAGATCCTTACACTTTCAGAGTAACCTATAAAAGACCTTTCGCTTTAGCATTACCTTCTTGGGGAAATCTTGTGGTGCTTCCTAAACATTTACTTGAAGGTAAAAGTCTTAATTATTTGAGAAATGTTTTTGGAAGAAACCCTATTGGAAATGGTCCTTTTAAATTGGAAAGATGGAAAACTCAACAAGAAATTCTTTTAAAATATAATCCCATTTATTATGAAGGAAGACCTTATCTAAATTACATAATTTATAGAATTATTCCTGATCCCTCAACTCTTTTTATGGAATTAAAATCAGGGGGTGTAGACTGGGTTTCTCTAACACCTTTGCAATATTTAAAACTTCAGAGAGAGAGCAAACTAAAAAGCGAGTTTAATATCTACAAATATTCCTCTTTTTCATTTACTTATGTGGGATATAACTTAAATCATCCCTTTTTTAAGGATAAAAGGGTTAGGAAGGCACTCTGTTATGCTATCAATAAGGAAGAAGTGGTTAAAGGTGCTCTCTTAGGACAGGGAATGCCTGCTTATGGACCATATAAACCTGATACATGGTTCTATAACAAAAAAATAGAAAACTCTTGCCCCTACAACCCCCAAAAGGCTTTAGAACTTTTACAGACCGCAGGTTTTAAGAAGAACAAAAAAGGAATTTTAGAAAAAAATGGGAAACCCTTTGAATTTACTTTACTTGTAAATCAGGGAAATCTCCCCAGACTTCTTGCTGCTCAGATTATTCAAAGAGAACTTTCTCAATTAGGAATTAAAGTAAATATAAGGGTTATGGAATGGACAACCCTTATACATCAGTTTATTGACACAAGAAGATTTGAAGCAGTGATTTTAGGATGGGCAACAGGTCCTGATCCAGATCTTTATGACATTTTTCACTCATCTAAAATAAAATCCCCTGGTCTTAATTTTATAGGTTATTCAAATCCTGAACTTGATAGACTCTTAGAAGAAGGAAGATATACCTTAGATAAAGAAAAAAGAAAAAAAATTTATTATAAGGTGCAGGAAATTCTTGCAGAGGATCAGCCCTATACCTTTTTATATATTCCCTTGAGTTTAGAGGCTATACATAAAAGATTTCGCGGAATTAAACCTTCAGCTATTGGAATAGGTTATAATATAGAAAAATGGTGGGTTCCTAAAGAGATGCAAAAATATTTAATACCTTAACAAAAGGATGGGTTATGAAAATTACAGTTATTGGTGGAGGAAGTTGGGGAACTGCTCTTGCTAAAATCTTAGCTGAAAAGGAATTAGATGTATATATACTTGCTCGAAGAGAAGCAGTTTGTGAAGCTATAAATAAGGAAAAGGAAAATCCCTTTTATTTGCCAGGAATAAAACTTCCAAAAAAACTTAAAGCAACTCTTGATTTAGAAACTGCCTTTAAAGATTCTAAAGTTATTTTATGGGTGGTTCCCTCTTTTGCTCTAAAGGAGGTAATTAAAAATTATAAAAATTATGCAGAAAAAATACCTTATCATATTTCGGGCATAAAAGGAATAGATCTAAAAACTGAAAAAACACCTTATACTATTCTTAAAGAAGAGTTTCCCAAAAATTCTAAAATTTTTGTTTTAGGAGGTCCATCTTTTGCTAAGGAAGTGGCGAAAGGTCTTCCTACTGCTGTAGTTTTAGCTGGAGAAAATGATGAGGAAACAAAAAAAATGCAAGAACTTTTAGCTACACCTTACTTTAGAGTTTATAGAAGTGAAGATCCTTTAGGAGTAGAAATAGCTGGTGCTTTAAAAAATGTAATTGCTATTGCTTCTGGAATTAGTGATGGATTGGAACTTGGTCTTAATGCCAGAGCAAGTCTAATAACAAGAGGACTTGTTGAAATAATTCGCTTGGGAACAAAACTAGGCGGTAATCTTTACACCTTTTACGGACTTGCTGGTATGGGAGACCTTGTTTTAACTTGCACAGGAAATCTTTCAAGAAATTATCAGGTAGGATATAGACTTGGTAAAGGAGAAAAGCTTGAAAATATTTTGTCAGATCTCAGACAAGTTGCAGAAGGTGTTAAAACTGCAAAAGTAGTTAAAAATCTGGCTAAAAAATTAAAAGTAGAACTTCCTATTTGTGGGGAAGTTTATAGAGTACTCTATGAAGGAGAAGATCCAAAAGCTTGTTTAAAAAGGCTTTTATCAAGAAGTTTAAAAAAAGAATTTGAAATTTAACGAGGAGGTTGTGTTATGGAAAAATTAAAACTTCTTCTGCATGTTCCAGAATCAAAAAGATTTGAACCTGCTCTAAAGATGGCTAAAAACTTCGTTACGGCTTTAAAGGAAAAAAAACCTTTTTCAGTAAGAATATTAATTAATTTTGAAGGAATAACTGTATTAAATGACTTTAACCCCTTTGAGGAACTCTTTAAAGATTTATTAAATCTTGGAGTAGAAATTTATTTTTGCGAAAATGCCTTAAGAGGATTTAACATACCCTTTGAAAAAGTCCCAGAAGGTGGAAAAACTGTTCCTGCAGGAATACTCTCTCTTATAGAATGGCAAAACGAAGGGTATAGATATGTGAGAGCTTAGTCTTTTATTTTTCCACAAGAATTTTTACTTCTCCCTCCTTTTTAATTACATTTACTACTACATCATCTCCATATCTTCTAAGATACAAATCAATCACTCCTCTTTTTACTGCAAGATCTTTAACCCACAATTCATCAATAAAACGTGGAAGCATAGGATGTTTAAAATAGATTTCGTTGCCTTCAAAGGAAAGACCTAAACATCCCTGAAGGATCAAAAACACAGCACCTGCAGACCATGCCTGGGGATGACAGGCAACTGGATAGTGAGTAGGACCTTCGTTGGTTCTTCTTTCAAATCCACAAAACAGTTCCGGAATTCTGTGGAGTTTAAAAAAGGTGCTTGCTTCAAAAAGAGCTTTTAATATCTTTAAAGCTTCCTCTTTAAATCCGTATAGGGACAAGCCAAATGCTATTAAAGCATTATCATGGGGCCAAACAGAACCATTATGATAGGAAAGTGGATTATATCTTTTTTCAAGCGAAGAAAGAGTTCTTATCCCCCAACCTGAAAAGAAATGTTTTTCAAAAAACAAAGAAGCAAGTGCACGAGCTTTAGATGGAGTTACTGCTTTACAAAAAAGCAAGTGCCCTGCATTACTTGATCTTACTCTACAAGGTCTTTTATTTCCATCTAAGGCAAGTACAAAACACTTTATCTCTTCATCCCAAAATTTTTCTTCAATAAGCTCCTTCAATCTTTCAGCCTCTCTTTCCCATTTTACAGCTAAATCCTTTTTTCCGAGAATTCTTGCTAATTTTGCTCCTTCCCTTTTAGCTTTGTAAGCATATCCCTGAATTTCTACAAGAGCTATCGGAGGTTTTGCAAGTTCTCCATCTTCATAAAAAACACTATCTTTTGAATCCTTCCAACCTTTGTTAATTAGACCTCTTTCAGAGGGATAATATTCTACAAAACCATCTTTATCTATATCTCCGTACTCATCTATCCAAGAAATAGCCATTAAAATGTTTTCCCAAATGTTCTTTATAAATTCTATGTCCCCAGTTCTCTCATAATACTTACTTGCTAAAATTACAAAAAGAGGCGTAGCATCAACACTTCCATAATATTTAGCAAATGGTATTTCTCCAATTGCTGCCATCTCTCCTTTTCTTATTTCATGAACAATTTTCCCTGGTTGGGCATCCTGCTCAGGATTAAACTCTTTTGCCTGATGATGAGCTAAAAAAGCTAAGGTCCCTTTAGCAATAGAGGGATTTATCCAAAGGCATTCTAAAGCTGTAATTATTCCATCTCTTCCAAAAATAGTATTAAACCAAGGAATACCTGCATAGGGATAAAGACCGTATTCAGTAGAAGTGGTAAGCATAATAATATCAGCCCACGATCTTTTAAGCCACTGATTAAATTGTTCATTTGAAGTGTATATTTTACAACTTTTATTTTCCCAATTTTCTAATCGTCTTTTTATATGATAAAAAGCTTTTTTGTAAGAACATTTATTAAACTTGCGATTTTCTATTAAACATCTGATATTTAAATAAAGGATAAAGCTCCCTCTGGGGTTCAATCTTAACTTATAAATAGCTCTATTAGAAAAAATTTTTTCTGGAAGAGGATTAAATAAAATATCTGTTATTCTTTCAACATTATCAAGTCCTTTATAAATAAACTTTATTCTATCCCTTTCTGTCTGCAAAGGAAAAAATTTTCCTTTTCTTTCTCTTTTGAATCCTCTTACCTCAAATATATCTGCAAAATCATTGTTAAAATAAAAATTCAATTCTATATCTACAGGATTTAAATAAAAATTTTTGAGATAAATTCTTTCGTAACAACAATTTTCATATAAAAATTTGTTTCTTAAAATATGAAGAGTGCCTTCAGGGATAACAATCTCTTCATTTTTTACAATATCAGGATTTGTTAAATCAGCTGTAAAAAGCGAATTATCTTCTTTTACTGCTGAACTCAAAAGAATAGGGGTTTCGTTGAAAATATAAAGCTTGTAATAAGAGAGAAATCTTGTTCCTTCATAGTAAATCCCTTCTTCAAAGTTTCTTTCTATATCTATATTTCCATAGGCATCAAATATAGCAAACCCTTCTTCATGTTTTAAAGTATAGGTTTCTAAAGAAATATTTTCTTTCATTTGATTTAGACAGCTTTAAATAATACTTCTTTAGAAATTATTTTCTGATAAACTCCGAGATAATCTTCGGCCATTCTTTTTGCAGTAAATCTTTTTTCAAAACTCTTCCTACAATCTTCTCTATTTAGATTTGAAACCTTATCTAAGGCAAAAACTGCTTCTTCAATGCTTTCCACAATAAACCCGGTTTTGCCATCTTCTATAATTTCCGGGACCGAACCACATCTCCAAGCAACAACTGGAGTTCCGCAAGCAAGAGATTCAATCATAACCAACCCAAAGGGTTCAGGCCAGTCTATAGGAAAGAGAAGTGCGTAGGCATTTCCTAAAAATTCATTTTTTTCCTTTTCCCCTATCTCTCCTATAAACTCTACCCAGGGACTTTTAAGCATGGGTTTAATAACTTCTTTAAAGTAAACTTCATCAGCCTTGTCAACTTTGGCAGCAATTTTTACTTTCATACCAAATTTTTCAGCAATTTCAATAGCTCTGTCTGGTCTTTTTTCAGGTGAGATTCTTCCAAGAAAGGCAAGATATTTGCCTTTTTCAGAATAAAATTTATAAAGTTCTTCAGGAAGTCCGTGATAAACCGTTGCTTGCCAGTTTAACCAAGAAAGAGGTTTTCTTTGAGAATTGGAAATGGAAATAAAAGGTGCGTTTTTAAATTTCTTAAAGAATGGAACATACTCAGGAAGATCAAGTCTTCCGTGTACTGTAGTAACAAACGGAACATTATACCTGGTTGCTAAAGGAAGGTGCAAATATTCTATATGAAAATGAATTATATCAAAAAAGTTTGCTCTTTTAAAAACTTCTTCAAGCATATAAAGATGCCACACCAAAGAATCTCTACAATTTTTATCAAGTCTTAAGGCATTAGGACAGATAGGAATAAGCTTTGCTTTGGTTTGAGAATCTCCACTTGCAAAAAGAATGACTTCATATCCCATTTTTACTAACTCTTCTGTTAAATAGGAAACAACCCTCTCTGTACCACCATAAAGTTTTGGAGGAACACTTTCGTAAAGAGGAGCAACCTGAGCTATACGCATGTTTACCTCCTCTTTACTTGGTTAGATTTAAAAAGATCGGAGAAAAATGACTTTTTGATTTTAAAAATAAGGATTAAAATTTTAAAGACAAGTAGTAAATTTTAAAAAAGAATCTTTAAAGAGAAAAAGCTTTTTTCAACTTATCTATAAAATTCTCTGCCTTTTCAAGTTCATCAAATTCAAAAATAAAATAGGTTTTTTTCTTTTTAACTTTAACTTGGACAGAGGTTCCTAAAAGTTTACTCAATTCCTCTGAAAGATGAATAATATCTGGATCTGGTTCTTTTTTTTCTTCAGTAACATCCTCTTTTTGTAATCTTGCTATAAGCTTTTCTGTTTCTCTTACAGAAAGTCCTTTATCTAAAATTATGTTTCTTACATATATTTGTTTTTCTTCTGAATCAAGAGAAAGAAGTGCTTTAGCATGTCCTACAGTAAGTCTCTCTTCTATAAGATCTTCTTGAATAAGAGAAGGAAGCTTAAGGAGTCTTAAAAGATTAGCAATAGTTGCTCTATCCTTACCTACTTTTTCTGCAACCTCTTCCTGGGTGTATCCAAATTTTTCAACCAGACTTTTATATCCTAGTGCTTCTTCTATGGGATTGAGATTTTTTCTCTGGAGATTTTCTATAAGTGCAATTACGAGGGCTTCTTCATCGGATAAGGTTTTTACTATAGCAGGAACTTCTCTTAAACCTGCTTTTTCGGCAGCTCTTAACCTTCTCTCTCCAGCTACACATTCATAAAATTCCTCTCCTTTTTTTCTTACTAAAATAGGTTGTAAAATACCCTTCTCCTTAATTGACTTTACTAACTCCTCAAAGGATTCATCTTCCTTAAACTTTATTCTTGGTTGAAAGGGCGAATAAAAAATGTTTTCTATAGAAATATATTTTATATTTTCTTCTTCGATCTCTGGTATAAGTTCAGAAAGTCCCTTACCTAAAGCTTTTTTCTTCATTTTTAATTTTTTAAAATTGGTGGAATAAATTTCATATTTATTTCTTTTTCTATTTGATAAGCAAGGCTTAAAACATGCTCATCCTTAAAATGAGGTCCTATTATCTGGATAGCAACTGGAAGATTACTGGAAGTTAAACCTACAGGAATACTTATTCCAGGAAGACCTGCTAAATTAACAGGAATGGTAAAAATATCTGAAAGATACATTTGTAATGGATCAGAAATTTTTTCTCCGATTTTAAAGGGGGGTGAGGGAGTTACAGGAGTTAAAATCAAATCTACTTCTTCAAAAGCAGATAAAAAGTCCTGTAAAATTAAAGTCCTTACTTTAGAAGCTTTTAAATAAAAAGCATCATAGTATCCTGCAGAAAGAGAATAGGCACCAAGCATTATTCTTCTTTTCACTTCTCTACCAAAGCCGAGGGCTCTGCTTTTTTTATACATCTCAATTAAATTTTTTGATTCTGCCCTGAATCCATATTTCACTCCATCATAACGGGCTAAATTAGAAAAAGCTTCAGAAGGAGCAATTATATAATAAGTTGCAACCGCATATTCTGTATGGGGAAGACTTATTTCTTTTATTTCGTGTTTAGCCTTAAGCTTTTCTATTATTTCAAAAATTATTTTTGTCATTTCTTCATCTAATCCACTTTCGAAATATTCCTTTGGAAGACCAATTTTATAAGAGGTTTTTTCATTTTCTTTAATGAATTTTAAAAAATCAGGAACAGAAATAGGTGCAGAGGTTGAATCCTTTGGATCGTGTCCTGCTATAATTTGCAACAAATAAGCTGTATCTTCTACTGTTACTCCAAAAGGACCTATTTGATCAAGTGAGGAAGCGAAAGCTACCAATCCAAAACGAGAAACCAATCCATAAGTTGGCTTCATTCCCACAACACCGCAAAAAGCCGCAGGCTGTCTAATGGAGCCACCAGTATCTGAGCCAAGAGATCCAAGTCCCATTCTACTTGCAACTGCAGCTGCTGAACCACCAGATGAACCACCAGGAACTCTTTCTAAATCCCAGGGATTATGAGTAGGGAAAAAAGCAGAATTCTCGGTTGAAGAACCCATGGCAAATTCATCTAAATTTGTCTTTCCTATAAAAATAGCACCCTCAGCTTTGAGTTTTTCTATTGCTGTAGCATCATAAGGAGAAATAAAATTTTGTAAAATTTTAGAAGCACAAGTTGTTGGAAGCCCTTTAATGCAGATATTATCTTTTATAGAAATAGGGATTCCCAAAAGCTTTCTATCTTCACCTTTTTCCCTAAGTTTATCTGCTAATTCTGCAGCTTTTAAAGCCCCCTCTTCATTTACATAAAGAAAAGCTTTTATCAAAGGATCTAATCTTTTTATTTGTTTTAGACTTTCCTCTACAAGTTCTTTACTACTTATTTTTCTTTCTTTAAGTAATTTTAAAGCAGAAAGAATAGTCAACTCCTTAAGATCAATTTCTGTCATTTACCCTCCTACAATTTTTAAGGTGCCTTAACTACTTTGGGAACCACTATCATTCTTTCACAAAGTTGAGGAGCATTTTTCAAGATGTCTTCTATATATGGAAACTCTTTAACTTTATCTTCTCTAAAAGGCGTTTTAATTTTTAAAGCATGAAAAGTTGGTTTTACATTTTCTGTATTAAGAGTCTGAAGTTTCTTAAAATAATCTAAAATTTTTGAAAGTTCTTCAGTTAAAACTTTTGCTTCTTCTTCAGTGAATTCAAGTCTGCAAAGATGGGCAATTTTATAAACCTCTTCTAAAGAAATAGCCATAGCTTTCCCCCTATTTTATCTTTTTCTGCTTTTTTTAGCTTAAAGTATAACCAATTTTTAGCTTTTTTAAATGCTTCCTCAATTTTAAATCCCTGCACTAAATAAGCAAGTAAAGCCGAAGAAAAGGCACATCCTGTACCATGAAAATATCCAGCTAATTTTTTCTTTTTTAAAAAGAAACTATTATCTGGGGAATAAAAAAAATCCCAAATAAAATGAAAGCTTTCCCAGCCTGTAATTATTACTGCCTTTGTTCCAAGATTAAGTAATCTATTAGCTATCTCAAAAAGATCCTCTTTTTTTTCAACCCTTTTTTCTGATAAAGTTTCTGCCTCATATACATTGGGAGTAACCACATCTACATAGGGAAAAATATTTGTTTTTAGAATTCTTATAAATCCAGATGAAGAAAAAAGATTATAATTAAGGGTTGCTTTTAAAACTGGATCTAAAACAACCCAAGATATCTTTTTTCTTTCTCTTTTTAAAAATTTTCCTATAATTTCTGCATTTTCGGGGGTCCCTATCATTCCTATTTTAATCCCATCTATAGGTAAATCTGAGGAAACAAGCTCTAATGCTTTTTCTAAGTATTTTCCCTCAACAGGTTCCCATCCTTGAAATAATGAGGTATTTTGCAAAGTTAAAGTAGACGGAATTCCTCCTGCTTTTAATCCAAAGAGATTGAAAACTTTTATATCAAGAAGAACACCAGCTCCACCGGTTGGATCAAAACCAGCTATACTCAAAACTAACCCCTTTCTCCCCAACCACCGCCTCCTGGAGTTTTAATAATTAATTTGTCCCTCTTTTTTACAAAAAGATTGATTTTCCCTGGAAGATAGATTTTTTCTTTCCCTCTTATAAGAATATTTTCTCCTTTTTTCCCGGGTTTTCCCCCAAAAAGCCCAAAAGGTTTGTGTTTTCTTCTTTCAGAAAGGATAGTTACTGATAGATCATCTAAAAATATATACTCCCTTATAAGCCCATCTCCTCCTCTATATTTTCCTTCTCCTCCTGACTTTTTTCTTATAGCATAGTTTTCAATCCTTACGGGATAATCATGTTCCAAAGCTTCAACAGGTGTGTTAAGGGTATTGGTCATATGAGTATGAACTCCGCTTAAACCATCTTTTCCTGGTCTTGCTCCCATACCCCCACCTATAGTTTCGTAATAGGCAATTCTTTCATTTCCAATAGCAATATTATTCATAGTTCCGCACGAAGCAGAGGGAATTAAATTGGGAAAAGCCTTGGAAAGAGCTCCTAAAAGTACATCAACTATTCTTTGGGAAGTTTCCACATTTCCTGCTGCTACAGCAGAAGGATAAGTTGCTGAAACAATAGTTGCAGGTTTGGTAATAATTTCTATCGGTCTAAAACATCCCTGATTTATAGGATACTCTCCAAGAGTATTTAAAAGAGAAAGAAAAACATAATAAACTGCTGAATGAGTCACTGCTTTTGGTGCATTAACACATCCCTTAACCTGAGAGGCACTTTCACTAAAATCCACAATTACTTTTTTCCCCTTAAATATTATCTTAACCTTTATAGGAATGTCTTTTTCCTCGAGACCATCATCATCAAGGTAATCAGTAAAACTATATTCTTCAGGAGGTGCCTTTTCAATAATTTTTTCCATAGCCCTTTGAGAATAGTTTTTAAGTTCCTCAACAATTTCTTGTAATTTGAAAATTCCGTATTTTTTAATCAGCTCGTTTAATCTTACTTCACCTCTTACAAGAGAAGCTATCTGTGCTTTTAAATCTCCTTCCCTTTCAAAGGGATTACGAAGCTTTACTATTAATTTTTTTAAAAAATTTTCTTCCAATTTTCCTTCTTTTATTAAATAGGTTGGTTCTATTAAAATTCCCTCTTCTTTAATATGAGTGGTTACAGCCATAGAACCTGCGTACTTTCCACCTATATCAGCATGATGAGCTCTCACTATGAGAAAAAAGGATAAATTATCTTTGTAAAAAACTGGTTTAATCAAGGTTATATCAGGAAGATGAGTTCCCCCGCAAAAGGGATCATTGGTAATTATCATATCTCCTGATTTCCAATTAAAAAGTGGCAGAATATTTTTCATAGTTTCTGGCATAGCACCAAGGTGAACAGGAATATGTGATGCCTGAGAGACAAGTTCTCCCTTTTCATCAAATATGGCACAGGAAAAATCGCATCTTTCTCTTATATTAGGAGAAAAGGAAGACCTTCTTAAAACAATTCCCATTTCTTCAGCAATTGCCGAAAAAAGATGATTAAAAATTTCTAACTCTATCGCTTTCATAATCTAAAAGTCTTAAGGTGTAATTGTCATCTACTTTAACCTGAAAATCTTCTTCAACCCAGAGAGTAGTAAATTTTTCTACAATAAGCGCTGGACCCTTTAATTTTTCTCCTATTTTCAAAGAATTCCAGTCTATTACTGGTACCTCTATCCATCCTTTTTCTGTAAAAATCTTAGTTCTAAAAGGGGGATAAAAATTTTCTTCTTTTTCTATTCTCCAATTATCTTCAAATAATTTTCCCTTAACTCTAACTCTTAAAGTAACCACCTCAATAGGAAATTGGCTTACTTTATATCCAAATTGTTTTTCATGCTCCTTTTCAAAAGCTTCTATGTAATCTTCTGAATAAGGAATAGTTAATTCAAAGCCTTGCCCTTTGTATCGCATGTCAAGAAAAACTTCAAAAAGAAGGTTATCAAGCTCAAAGCCGAGATTTTTCATATAAGATAGTGCTGAATTTTTAAGCCTTTCAATTTCATTCAAAAGTTTTTTATTTTCTTTCGCTTCTAACCAGACTGTTTGGGAAAAATCTTTTAAGGGTGGAGAAAAAAGAAGTCCGAAGGCTGAGAAAGTACCTGCAAATTTAGGTATAATAATTTCTTTTATTCCAAGTTCCTTAGAAAGAGAGCAAGCATGAAGACCTCCTGCTCCACCAAAACAGATTAAAGCAAAATCTTTAGGATTGTGTCCCCTCTCTATGGAAACTCTTCTCAATGCTCTACTCATAATAGTATTAGCAATTCTGATTATGCCAAGAGCTGTCTCTTCTACAGAAAGACCTAATTTTTGAGAAAGCAAAGATATAGCTTTTAAAGCTCTTTCTTTTCGAAGTTTAAATTTCCCTCCTAAAAAGGCATCTGGTAAAAGTCTTCCTAAAACAAGATTAGCGTCTGTAACAGTAGGAATTAAGCTTTTTCCGTAGCAGGCAGGACCTGGATCTGCTCCTGCACTCTCTGGACCTACCTTTAAAACTCCTCCTAAATCCACATAGGCAATGGAACCACCTCCTGCTCCTACGGTATGAATATCTATTACAGGAATACTTAAGGGGAATCCGTCTAAAATGTATTCTTTGGTAAAGGGTATCCTTTCATCAATCAAACAAACATCGGTTGATGTCCCTCCCATATCAAAGGAAATAACTTTTGATTTATTAAAAATTTTAGCCAAAATAAACGCTCCACTTACCCCTCCTGCAGGACCAGATAAAATGGTATGAGAAGCAAATTTTTCAGCTTCCTCAACTGTCATCCAACCACCATTTGATTGCTGAATATAAAGTTTAACCTCTGGGAGCCCCTTTTTAAGTTTTTTTAAGTAATTTCCCATTACAGGCAATAAATAGGCATTTATAGCAGTAGTTGAAGCTCTTTCAAATTCTCTAAATTCAGGAAGTACCTCAAAGGATATACTTATAGGTATTCCAAGTAAAGATAACTCTTTTTTAATTTTTAGTTCGTGTACCGGATTGAGATAACTATTAATAAAACAAACAGCAACAGAGTCTACAGGGTTTTCCTTTAATCTTTTTAAAATCCTTTTTATTTCTGAAGTTTTAAGAGGTCTAATAATCTCTCCCTTAGCAGAAATTCTCTCTTTTACTCCATAACAGTTTTCTCTTAAAACAAAGGGGCGAGGTTTTTCAACAAAAAAATCATATAATTTTGGTCTTGCCTGGCGACCAATAAAAAGAAGATCTTCAAAACCTGAAGTTGTAATAAAAGCAATTTTAGCTCCTTTCCTTTCCAGAAAAGCATTAGTTCCTACTGTGCTTCCATGTATAAGAACATCAAGGTTTTTATTAACCTGATAAAGTACCTCTAATATTGCTTTAGATGGATCTTTGGGAGTAGAAAAAACTTTTTTATATTTTAAGATTCCATTTTCTAAATATACAAAATCAGTAAAGGTACCCCCTGTATCTATGGAAGCACGCATTCTACTTTCCGATGCAAAAAGTTGAAAAAATTTGAGTTAAAAGATCTTCTGTAGTTACTTCCCCTATTATTTCAGAAAGACTTGAAATGGCTGATCTTATTTCGATAGCTACAAGTTCTGGCAAGGGACTTGGTTTTTCAAGTTCTTTTAAAGCATTTATTAGATACTCTTTAGCATTTTCAAGAGCTATTTTCTGTCTAAGATTAGGGACAACATCGGGAATTTTTGCTCCTCTTTCAGAAGTTATTTTCTCAAAAATTTCTTTGCAAAGTTTATCAAGATTTATATTTTCTTTTACCGAAATTTCTAAAATTTCTTCAATTCCCCATTTGGACAATTCCTCTTTCCATTCCTTTATGTGATTAGGTTGAATATCAATTTTATTTAAAATCACTAAATGAGGAAAATTTTTTATCTCTTGATATATTTTATAATCTTCTTCAGAGGGATACTCGCTTACATCAACCAAAAAAAGTATAAGATCTGCTTCTTTAAATTTCTTCTTTGCCCTTTCAACACCTATTTTTTCAACTATATCTTCCGTTTCTCTAAGTCCTGCAGTATCTATTAGTTTTACAGGAAGTCCTTCAATGGTTGCTTCTTCCTCCAAAAAATCTCTTGTAGTTCCTGGGATAGGGGTTACAATGGCCCTTTCCTCCCTCAAAAGGGCGTTCATAAGAGATGACTTTCCTACATTAGGTTTTCCTGCTATCACTAAACTTATTCCTTCCTTATAAATTTTCCCTTCTTCATAGTTTTTGATTAAATCTTCAATAACAGGTAAAATTTTTTCTTTTATTTTTGAAGAAAGTTTTTCTGGTTCCATTATTTCAATATCTTCTTCAGGAAAATCTATGGCGCTTTCAACCAAAACAAGAATATCTAAAAGTTCGTTTTTTAAGGTATTTATTTTCTCTGAAAGTTTCCCTAAAAGAGTATTAAGGGCTAAATTTAAAGCTGTTTCAGTTTTTGCCGAAACAAGCTCTTGTATAGCTTCTGCCTGAGAAAGATCTATTCTTCCATTTAAAAAAGCTCTTAAGGTAAATTCACCAGGCTCAGCAAGTCTCGCCCCTGCCATGAGTACCAATTCCAAAATTTTCTTTAGTATGTAGTATCCACTATGAGCATATATTTCTACTACATCTTCACGAGTATAGGTTTTTGGTTTTTTCATATACACTGCAAGGACTTCATCTATTACTTTTTCCTCTCTGGGATCAACAATAAAACCATAATAGAGTTTATGTGATTCAAAATTGCTTCTTTCTTTAAAGGGACGAAAAATTTTTTTTAAAATAGATAAAGCAGAATCCCCGCTTATTTTAATTACACCTATAGCTCCCTTTCCAGGAGGGGTAGCAATAGCGGCAATAGTGTCTTCTGTATAGAGCTTTGGTCTCAACTACTCCTTCCAGTTTAGTATAACCTTTTTTTGTTTACCTTCCCCCTCTATTTTATAGTCTATATTTTCTTCTTGTTTAACAAGGTTAACCACGATCTTCTGCTCCCTTTGAGAACCTATTTTTATAATTTGAGGCTCTTTATTTTTCTTAATCTTTTCAATAGCTCTTTTTACTGCATTTACAAGTTTCTTTTCTTTCTCGATATCTATTCCTTCTGGCTTTAAAACAATTTTTGGACCCACTCCTAAAGCTCTTGCCACTACCTTGTTAGTTAAAAATTCAAGTGCTGTTAAAGTTTCTGCACCATTCTGAATCAAATATTTAACGTCCTCTCCTAACAAAATAATTTCCACCTGCATTTTATCTTTTAAAATATTAGTTTTTAGATCTATTTTAAATTCTGCATAATTTAGCAATTCTTTAAGAAACATTAGCGCCCGG
>PNIK01000025.1 GCA_002877985.1 Thermodesulfobacterium geofontis
AGACTCCAAGCAATCCATTACCTCTATCAAAACTTTTTATAATCTCCTATCTAACCCATCGTCTTGAGTAAGTTTCAGCACCTATTAATACAACTGTTACAGAAGTCCCGTCAAGCTGAGAATTAATCCATCTTTTGATAGCTTCATCACCTTGTTTCTTTATTTCTTCAAAATCAGCTGCATCTATAAAGCCAGCTTCAATGTAATTCCCTTTTGTCACCCAACTATTCCTTACCACATTTGCTCTCCAAACATCTCTTTCATAGTGAAAGCTGAAAAATACCCGCCTTGCTATGTTTTTTAACCTCCCTTTAATTGAACAATTAGCACATATAAAAGTGTCAATATAAAAATAGAGCCGTAAAACCAGCCGAGAGTGATGGAAAACATTATGCGAATTTTTGATTGCTCATCTTTAATAAAGCGTCTGTAATCCATATCAAAAAGGTGCTCTTCAGTTTTAAGCCTGTTCTCCCTTACCCAATCATAAAGTCTTCTGTAAAGTCTTTCTAACCAGAGAAAATAGGCGTCTAAATACCAGAAAACTAAAAGAGGTATAAAAGCAATAAAAGCCTGAAAACCACCTCCCTTCAAAAGTAAAGTAACAACAACGAGAGTTATAGCCCAACCTTTTATAAGGAAAGAATTAAAAGCCATTCTTTTGATGATGTCTTGAATTATTTTTAGTTCTTCAATCATCAATTTTTCTCTTTCCATAGTCATTGCACCTATTTAAATTCTAAATTTCCCATCCTAAAGCCTTAAAAACTTCTTTAATTTTATAAGTTAATTCTTCTTCCTCTTTCAAAAGCTTTGACAACTCTCCCGAGTATCTTTTCATTTTTTCTTCAAAAGGTTCATCCTCTTCATCAATCTTTATTCCAACATACCTTCCAGGTGTAAGCACATACCCATTTTTAGCTACTTCCTCAATGGCAGCTACTTTAGCGAATCCAACCTCGTTTATCTCTTCTTCTGGTGCTCCTTTTTCAAACATTCTAAATTTTTCAACAATTTTTTCAATATGTTCATCTGTAATAACATTTTGTCTTCTTGATATTGGTTTATATAGGTTTTTTGCATAAATAAAAAGAATTTTACCTTTCATATGTTCTGGTTTAGTTTTTCTCAAAAACCACAAAGAAACAGGCAAAGAAACTGTATAAAAAAGCTTGGGTGGACAGGCAACAATGCCATAAATTAAATCATCCTCGATAATTTTTTTCCTTATTTCACCCTCTATACCTCCAACACTTAAGGCCCCATTTGCCATAACAAAACCAGCTTTCCCATCAGAAGCAAGATGAAATATATAATGCTGAATCCAAACATAATTGGCATTATTTTCAGGTGGTATTCCATATTTGAATCTTGGATCTCCCATCTTAAGTCTATCTCTTCCCCATTCACTATCATTAAATGGAGGATTAGAAACCACATATTCAGCTCTTAAATCAAAAAACTTATCATCATGATAGGAATCACCAACTCTTATATCGCCTTCTACTCCCCTGATGGCAAGATTCATTTTACAAAGCTTCCATACCACATCCTTGGAATCTTGCCCATAAATAGAAAGTCTCTCTCTTTCAAGCCCAAGTTTTTCCAATCTTTCAAGGGCTGAAATGAAAAAGCCTCCTGAACCACAGGCAGGATCAAAAATTCTTCCCTCCCTTACATCAAGAATTTCAACGATAAGTTTAGTTAGACAACGGGGAGTATAAAATTCTCCTCCCTTTCTTCCCTCAGCTTCTGCAAATTTCCCAAGAAAATACTCATAAACTCTCCCAAAAATGTCCTTCCCATTGTGTCCCCTTCCAAAATCAATGTTTGTAAAAAGATTAATTAAGTAAGCTATATCATGAGGATCAAGATTTATTTGAGTAAATTTTTTAGGAATAACATCTTTTAGCTGTTTAGGATAAGTGTTTTCCAAAATTTCTATAGCTTGGTCTATAATTTCACCAATGTTTGGTTGGTTAGCATGTTTCTTAATGTATTCCCAACTCGCTTCATAAGGAATAGGAAGAACTCCTCTTGAGAGATAATGGTCAGCATCTTCAAGATAAGATTCCATAAGAGGACCATAGGTATCTGGGTCTTCTTTAACTTTAAAGGAGAATTCTTTTTTAAGCTCTTTTTTGGTTTCTTCATATTTATAAGAAAGGTATCTAAGAAAAAGAAGTCCAAGCACAATGTATTTATATTCATGCACTTCAACTTTTTTTCTTAGTTTATCTGCTGCCTTCCAAAGCTTATCTTCAAAAAGCAAATCTTTTTCCATATTTCAACCCCCCAGCTTATTGTAAACTAATTTTTTGTTGTATCTTTGAGTTTCTCAAGCTTTTCTTCTGTTTAAACCAAATGTTCGAAGGTTGCATTATCTGGAAATTCACTGAAAATATTTTATTAAATTATAATATTTAAAATTGGCTTTCTTTTTTCTGAATAATTAAATTTGTCAGGCTTTCCGCCTTCAAATCTTCTAAAGGAATATAAGTTGCAGAAAGCCATTGTGCAAGGTCTTTTGCAAGATCCATTCTTAAAAATTCACTTTTTACTTCCGTATCAACCACAATCGTCTCTATATAAGGAAGATTTTTTATTTCTTGAGAAATATTTTGAACTTCTTTTAAAGGATCTGCATAAAATTTTATAGGAATGTTAGCTTTACCATCTGTAATCACTACAAGAAGTATTCTATCTTTGGGGAATTTTAAATGATATTTTTTAATAAGTTTGTAAGCCTCCAAAAGCCCTGCAGAAAGAGGAGTATTTCCTCCTGTAGGAAGGTCTTTCAGTTTCTTATGTGCAAGCTCAACAGATGAGGTAGGAGGTAAAACCACTTCTGCTTTAAATTTTCTAAATAAAATCATAGCAACTTTATCTCTTTTTTGATAACAATCCATGAGAAGAGACATTATGGCACCTTTGGTTGCAATCATCCTTTGATTAGCTGCCATAGAACCTGAACCATCTGTTACAAAAACTACAAGATGCCCTATTTTATTTTCTTTTTCTTTATATCTTATGTCTTCTTTATAGATTACAAGTTTATCTTTTCTTCCTCTTAATTTTTGAAAAGGCGCTGCAGTTTTTATAGTTCCAAAAAGATCTACATCCTTATCTTTGCTAAACATCACGCTCCTTATAAATCTTCCTCCTTTAAGAAGAGTTTTACTTTTCGTCCTTCTTCCGCTTGTAGTTCTTGCAATTCTATCTTTTCTCAAAAAAATCCTCTTTGGTTTAAATACCTCACCTAATTCAAAAACCTCTTCTTTTGGGATTGAAGGAAAAACAATTTCCACTTCTTTAAGATCAGAAAGCTCTTTTTCTTCTTTTTCTCGTTCAGGTTTTGAATCCTTTCCTTTTGAAGGTGGATTTTTAGGAGGCTCTTTTTGAAGATTTTGATTTTTCTGTAAATTTTGTTGGTTTTCTTCTTCTTTATTTTGAGGTTTCGGCTTTTCCTCAATTTCTCTTTTTCTGTGTAAAAGAACTAACGGGGCTACAAAATTCACATGCTCAGGCTTTATCATTCCTTCCCCTTTCATTGCCGCAAAAGCCCGTGCCGCAAAAAAGAGAAAAATTTCAGCTCTGTGAGTAGAAACCATATTTTTTAAACATACCTCTACAATGTAGTCCCAAATCGTATCCTCATAACCTATATTTGATCTACAAGCTTTAACAAAACTTACATATCTATAAAGTTTCTCATAATTTTCTAAATAAAACTCATCTAAAACTCTATAATTCCCCCATAGTCTTAGAAGATCTGAATAATCTTCAAAATTATCAATTCTTTCCATGTACACACACATTCCCATTTTATCAAGAAAATGCGGAGAAATGGAACCTTCTTCAGGGTTCATCGTAGCAATTATAGTATAATTGTAAGAAGTTTGGAAAATAAGGGAAAGGTATTCTGTAGGTAAAAGATTTATTTCTTCTATAAGAACATATGAATTTTTGGCTTTTTCAAGTAAACCCTCCTGATAAACTTTTATCCCCTTTTCTAAAGTTTTTTCTATATCTATACCCCCTATTAGGTTTTCTTCTGTCACATTAAGAGGAATTTCTATATAAGAAAGGTTAAAAAGATTTAAAAATTTTTTAAAAAGTTTTAAAAGAAGAGACTTACCTACTCCCCTTTTCCCTATTAACAAAACTCCACCACACTTTTGATCTATAAGATTAAGAATTAAAGCCAATTTTGCGTGATAATTTCCTATAAGTTCTGGGAAAAAGCTTTTAAATTCTTGAAAGAATGCCATAAAACCTTTTTACCTCACTTTCTGGTTCTTCAAATGGAAGTCTTTTAAATCTATGTCTAAGAGCTAAAGGTGCGACTTTTTTAATATCTTCTTTTAAAACCTCTTTTCTTTGGTTAAAAGCAGCATAAGCTTTAGCAGCTTTAAGAAGCACAATGTCTCCTCTGTGTCCGTCTAAATTTAACTCTGAAGTAAGTCCAACTATTGCTTCATAAACATCCTCAGAAACTTTAACCTCTTTAAAACTCCTTTTTGCTTCTATAATCTTTTGCGCAAGTTTTTCCTGTTCGGGTCTCCATTTTTCCAAAAATTTTTCAGGTTCTATGTCAAATTCTATTTTTCTCTTTAAAATTTCTTTTCTTAAATTTTTATCTAAAATTGCTCTCACCTCAACGCAAAGCCCGAAACGATCTAAAAATTGAGGTCTAAGTTCTCCCTCTTCAGGATTCATAGAACCAACAAGTATAAATCTTGCAGGATGATAAAAAGAAATTCCCTCTCTTTCTACCCTATTTATTCCCATAGCAGCTGAATCAAGAAGAAGATCAACTATGTGGTCTTCTAAAAGATTCACTTCATCTATGTAAAGAAAGTTTCTGTTTGCTCTTGCAAGAAGGCCTGGCTCAAAATGTCTTTTTCCATAAGTAATGGCATATTCTATATCTATGGTCCCAACTACTCTATCTTCTGTTACTCCAAGAGGTAGTTCAACAACTTCCATCTTTTTCTTTTCAACTTCTAAAGTTTCTCCTTTTTCAAGTCTTTCTAAACATTCTAAACAAAAGGGACCTTCTGGAGCACAATTAAATCTACATCCTTTAACTATCTCTATTTCAGGGAGAAGATCTGCTAATGCCCTAACAGTAGTTGACTTTGCAGTCCCTTTCTCTCCCATTATAAGAAGCCCGCCTATGGAATGATCTATTACATTAAGAATAAGTCCAAGTTTCATCTCTTCTTGATCAACAATTGCGGTAAAAGGAAATATCACTTAAACACCTCCTCCATTTTTGATTTCCAATATTCAATTTCTTCAGCAGTTACTACATCAATACTTCCACCTTGAAATTCTCCTTTTACCTCTCCCATAGTATCCTCTAACCAACCTTCTATTTCTAAATAAATTTTCTTAAGATTTTCTTTCACATCTTCAGCTGGGTTCCAAAGCCCCCTTTCCCATGCTTCAATAAGTCTTCTTGTTATTTCTTCAAAAGCCCAGGGATTGTTCTCTTTGAAAAATTTCTTATTTTCTTCATTCATAACAAATGTTCTTGCAATTTCATCAAATATCCAGTCATCAACCTCTTGAGTAGTTGCCTCCCACCCATAAACTCTACCTACCCTTTTAGAAATATCTCCTGCTCCCTTATATCCATGTCTTTTCATCCCCTCTATCCATTTTGGATTTAAAAGCTTTGTTCTTACAACCCTTCTTATCTCATCTGCAAGATCTCTTACCTCAACATGATTGGGATCTCGAGTATCTCCATAATAAGTCTTTACCTCTTTTCCAGAAAGATATCTTGCAGCAGTGGTCATACCTCCATGTGTTCCAAAATAGCAACAACATCCAAAAAGATCATATTCATCAGAAACAACTTTGTTATAAGTAACATCTACTGTCTTTAAAATATTTGCAAATTCTTTGTGCTTAGCTTCACCCCAAATTCCTTTTCCATAGGCATATCCATTCCAATATAAAAAAACTTCT
>PNIK01000071.1 GCA_002877985.1 Thermodesulfobacterium geofontis
AACTTCCTGGAATGTAATAGAGATAAATGGACATAATTATTCAGAGATATTTAAGGCTTTAAAAAAAGCTATAAATAAAGAAGTGGAAAATCCCCAAAACCCAACTGCTATCTTAGCTCACACCATTATGGGAAAAGGTGTTTCCTTTATGGAAAATGATCCCCAATGGCATGGGATGGCTCTTCCAGAAGATTTAGCCAAAAGGGCTTTAGAAGAATTGGGATTTGATCCTGAAGAACTTAACGTTCTTAAAGAAAAAAGAAAAAGCTGGAAAATATCTTTCCCCCATCAACCACATGATCCTCTTCCAGTAAAAATAGAAATTCCAGAACCTACTATTTATTCTCCTGAAACCAAAATTGATTGTAGAAGTGCTTACGGAAATGCACTTTTAAAGTTGGCAGAAAAAAATAATCTTCCTGATAAACCTCCTAAAATTTTGGGTCTTACCTGTGATTTAGAGGGTTCTGTAAAAATGAGCGGATTTAAAAAGTTTTCTCCTCATGCTTTTTTTGAATCAGGTATTCAGGAACATCATACCGCTTCTGTATCAGGAGCTCTTTCTAAAGAAGGATTTCTGGTGTTTTTTTCCACTTTTGGTGTATTTGCTGTAGATGAAGTCTATAATCAAATGAGATTAAATTCTCTCAATAAAACCGCCTTAAAAGTTGTTTCCACCCATTTAGGAGCTGATGTAGGAGAAGATGGACCTACTCATCAATGCATAGATTATTTGGGAATTTTATTTAATCTTCCAGATTTTGAAATATATATTCCTGCAGATCCTAATCAAACAGATCACATTATAAGATTTGTTGCTGGAAGACATGGAAACATTTTCGTAGGTATGGGAAGATCTAAAGTTCCCATAATTACTAAGGAAGATGGAACCCCTTATTTTGATAAAAATTATAGATTTATTCCTGGAAAAGCTGACTGGATAAGATTAGGAAATAAAGGTGTTATTATTACCTATGGAACTATGTGTCATTATGCTCTTTTTGCTTGGGAAATTTTAAAAAATAAAGGAATTGAGGTTTCATTATTAAACATAGCCTCCATTAAACCCTTACCAGAAGAAGATCTGTTAAAAGCCTCAGAATTTAAAAATATAGTGGTAGTAGAAGATCATTATGTTGAGACTGGTTTGGGAACTAAATTAGCCTCGTTTTTTGCTTTAAAGGGGAAATTCGTTAAGTTAAAACTTTTAGGATTAAATGGTCCTACATCCTCTGGCAATCCTAAAGAACTGTTTAAGTTAGCTGGATTAGATCCTGAAAATATTGCTAAAACAATGGAAGATTTGATAAATGCATGAAAAAATAGAGGAACAAAAAAAGCAAAACATTGTAGATCATCTTATCGAATTAAGAAGTTGTTTAATCAAATCTTTTGTTGGTTGGGTAATAGGAGCTGTCATTTCCTATTTTTTAGCTGAACATATAATAAACTTCTTGTTGTTTCCTCTTTACAAAGTTATTTCCCCTCAGTCCAAAGTTTTTTTCAGAATTTTTCCAGAAGTGTTTATTGCTTACATAAAATTATCTATCATTGTGGGATTTATAATTTCAAGCCCCTATATTTTTTATCAAATATGGTTATTTATAGCTCCTGGACTTTATCCCCATGAGAAAAAATGGGTAAAAAGTGCTCTTTTTTTAACTTGTTTTTCTTTCTTAATTGGTGATTTATTAGCCTATTTTATCTTTCTTCCAGCTATTTTAAAATTTCTATATTCCTTTGGAGAAAAATTTCTTGTCTTTAAACCTTTTTTAAGCGATTATATTTCTTTTGTTTTAAAAATTTTTATTATTTTTGGTGTGCTTTTTCAGATACCATCCCTTTTGTTTCTCCTTTCTAAGCTTGATTTAGTCAATTCTTCTCAATTAAAAAATTTTAGACCCTATGCTATAATTTTATCTTTCTTTATAGCTGCTATCTTAACTTCAGGAATTGACCCTTTAAATCAGATTCTTTTAGCTATACCCTTGACACTTCTTTATGAGGTGGGTATAATTTTAGTAAAATTGGGAGAAATCAGAAAAGGAGGCTAAAATGTTACCCAATTTAGGAGGACAAGAGTTATTTATTATACTTTTTTTGGCGCTTTTAATTTTTGGTGCAAAAAGACTTCCAGAGGTTGGAGCAGGTCTTGGAAAAGGGATCCGTTCCTTTAAAGAAGCCTTAAGAAGCGCTGATGTAAAAGAAGATCTCGAAAAATTGGAAAATAAAAAAACAGAATCCACAGTATCCTCCTCTACAAGTGAAAAAAGTACCTCTAAAGATGCCTAAATTTTAAGTGCAAGCTTTTATTCTTTCAGCAGGTAAAGGTACCCGTCTTTTACCCTATACTAATTTCTTACCTAAACCTCTTTTTCCAATTTTAGGAAAACCTATTATTGAAATCATTTTGGATCAGCTCAAAGCCTTGGGAATAACTCTTGTAGGAATAAATGCCTTTCATTTAAAAGATAAACTTATAAATTTCCTCAAATCATATCAAAATAAAAATCCACAAATAGAATTAAGAATTTTTGTAGAAAAAGATCTTTTAGGTACTGGAGGAGCTATAATAAATGCAAAAAATTTTTTTAAAGAAGAAACCTTAATTATTAATTCAGACATACTTACCAATTTTGACTTTAAAAAACTTTTTTCTTTTTTTAGCAAAACATTTAGTCCTATCACTATGGTATTATATAAAGGAGACCAAAATAGTGTAGAAGTTGAAAAAAATTCTAACACCATTATCTCTTTAAGAAAGAAAAAAGATAATCTTTTTACTTTTGCAGGAATACAGATAATTGATCCTCATATAATTAAAAAATTTTCTTTTAAAAAAGATCTTATAGAGATATATCAGGATTTGATAAATGGAGGAATTAAAATTTCAGCCTATATAGAAAACAGCTCCTATTTTAAAGATATAGGAACAGTAGAAAACTATCTTAAGGTTCATGAAGATATTTTGATGAAAGGGGTTAAGATTCCAAAAATTCCTTTTTATTCTAAACCCATTGTGGTTAAAACAAAAAATATAGGAAATAATGTAACATTTAAGGATTGGGTATATATTGATGAAAATACTATAATAGAAGAAAATACCCAATTATCAAAAGTTATCTCTTGGAAGGGAGTTTATATAAAATCAGGAATTTATGAAAATCAAATTTTAATATGAAAGATTTATTTAAAATTTTAGAAGATTTTAAAATTTATCCTCACAAAATAGAACCTTTAAGGGGTGACGGTTCTAACAGAAAGTTTTTCCGTCTATATTTTAAGAATTCATCCCTAATTCTTGTTCTTCCTCAAGAGGGAACTTATGGATTAAAAGAAGCAGAAGCTTATTATGAATTGGGTACTTTTTTTTATCAAAATAATATTCCTGTTCCTAAAATAGAGTTATGGGATCCAAAAAGCGGTATTTTATTAATAGAAGATTTAGGAAATTTAAAACTTTGCGATGTTAAAGATCCTTTTCCCTTTTATTACAAAACCATAGAAATACTTACTGAAATTCAGAAACTTTCTCCAACCTTTCCTACAAATAAGACCTTAGATACAGCTTTTTATGATTTTCCTTTTCTTTGGGAAAGGGAAATAAATTATTTTTTTGACTGGTATCTTAAAAATTACAGAAATTTATCTCTAAGTTCTTCTTTTATTGAAGAAACCTTTATCTGGGCTAAAGAAAAAAGCAATTTCTTATCTAAGGTAGTTATTCATAGAGATTTTCAAAGCAAAAATTTAATGCTTAAAAATAATAAAATATTTGTTATAGACTTTCAAGGAGCAAGAATAGGGCCTCCCTCTTATGATTTAGCCTCTCTTTTATTTGATCCCTATGTAAATTATTTTGAGGATTCAGAAGTTTTATATAGTTTTCTTAAATATTATCTATCTCTTACCAATTATCCAGAAGATAAATTTTTAGAAGAATTTAAATTTTTAAGTGTTGTTCGTTTAATGCAAGCTTTAGCAGCTTATTGTAAATTATCAAAAATGGGAAAAAATTGGTTTAAGAAATATATAACTGTAGCTGAGAAAAGATTATTTACTTTGTTAAAAAATTTTTATCCCGAATTTTATAAAAATTTAAAAATAAAAAAGGGGGATTATCCCCCCTTAGTAAAAGTTTTTTAAAAATTTTTTCTAATTTATTCTTCCTCTTCTTTCTTAAAAGCTGTTTCTACTCCGATACCTACACCAGGAATTCCAAATAATACCGTACTTCCAGAGGAAAAATATTCAAGCTTTCCTTCTCTTACCAATTCATTAGCTGCATTTTTAATATCACGAGGGCTAACATCTGGCAATTCTCTCTGAATATCTTTAAGATAAACTTTACTTTTACCTCCTTTTTTAACCTTTTCCTCTATTACCTGAAGAATTTTCTCTTTCAATTCTTCCTTAGTCATTCTTTTCACCCCTTTTTAATTTATTTTTGAATATTTATTTTTGAATAAAATAATCCTCTAATTTTGTCTTTACATGTTTGGTAAACTTAAAATGGGTAGAAGTTCTATAACTTACATAAGCCAATCTATAATCGTCTATGCATTTTTCAGTAAATGGAATGTCTGTTAATTCAAAGAATTTTTCCCAACCAATTCTTTGAATCCAATCACCCACTCTTTCATATTTTCTTGCATATTTAGAATAAACTTCTAATATATGTTTTACCCATTTTACCGTAGTTGGCCAACGAGGTGGTTCATTGGGAATTCCAGTAAGAACAACCCTTGAGAATCTGGGTGGAGAAATTCTATTGGAAACCTTTCCACCTACCACTATGGTAATACAGTCTCCTTCTCCATCAGCAAGAGGCATAGCAGGACACATAGTATAACAGTTACCACAGAACATACAACGCTCAACATTCACTCTTACTGTTTTCTTTTTCTTTCCATCAATTTCCACTGTAGCAGGTCTAATAGCTCCTAAAGGACAAGATGCAATAGTTAAAGGAATCTCACAAACTGCTTCTAATCTCTCATCTTCTACAAAAGGAGGCTTTCTGTGTATTCCTACAATAGCAATATCAGAGCAATGAACAGCTCCACACATATTTAAACAGCAAGCAAGAGCAAGTTTTGTCTTTGCAGGTAGTTTATGGGAACCAAAATACTCAAATAACTCATCCATTAATGCTTTTACAACTCCAGAAGCATCAATAGCAGGAGTATGACAGTGAATCCAACCCTGGGTATGAACAATATTACTTACTCCAGCTCCTGTTCCTCCAACAGGAAATTTATAGGAACCGTTTGGATGTTTTCTATTTTTCAAATCTTCAAGAAGTGCTCTCAATTTTTCTTCAGAGTCTACTACAAATTCTACATTATTTCTGGTGGTCCAACGGACATATCCGTCACAATATTTGTCAGCTATTTCACAAATCTCTCTTATATAATCAGTAGTTTCTAAACGAGGAGTTCCACATCTTACAACATATATAGTATCACCAGTTTCAGAAACTCTTTTAATCACACCAGGCTGGATAATTTGATGAGATTTCCATTTTCCAAAATTTTTCTGTACAATTGGTGGCATAAATTGCCAAAAATAGGGAGGACCAATGTCTGTAATTCTATTTTCCATTGGTCTCTGAGGATTATACAACTTTTCTGCTACATCAGGATAATAAGGTTCCTGAAATACAGGATCTAACTCTTTAAGTCTTCCATTTGCTTCTTCATATTTATTCCAAAGTTCTTTTAATCTTTCAATTACCTCAGCCATTTTGCCCTCCTTTTATATGAATTTTTTAAATTTTCACTTTAAGCAGGATGACGCTTTCTAAATTCAACCAAATCTCTTGTCCAACCACCAGGAACCTCTTCTTCTCTCCAGAAAATATAAGGATCAACACGAGGCATAAGGATATGTTGAGGTAAGGGTTCAATTCCAAGAACATCCACTAA
>PNIK01000060.1 GCA_002877985.1 Thermodesulfobacterium geofontis
TGAGACTTCCTATCTTAAGCTCAAGAGTTTACTCAAATGCATAAGTGCGAATAAGTATGGTTAGGAAAAATGGGACGGAATAGCAAGTCTTCTTATATAGGTCTCTCTTTCTCTCCAGTCTTTGAGTGCTTTGACCCAAAGATCAAGATAAATTTTTTTACCAAGCAAAAATTCAAGTTCCTCTCTTGCTAAGGTTCCTATTTTTTTAAGCATCCTTCCGCCTTTCCCGATTATAATTCCTTTCTGAGAATCTCTTTCAATAAATATAGTTGCTTGAATATAGAGAAGATTTTTTTCTAGATCCTCTCTTATTTCTTCCACCTTTACTGCTGTGGAATAAGGCACCTCTTGATAGGTATGCATAAATATTTTTTCACGAATTATCTCAGCTATAAGTAGGCTTAAAGGTAAATCTGTAACTTGATTGGGATTATAGTAAAAAGGTCCTTCTGGTAAAAGTTTTACTATTTCATCAAGCAGTCTATCAAGTCCATCATTTTTTAAAGCTGAAACAGGAACTATAGCTTTAAAATCATGGAGCTTGGAAAAGTAATCTATAATAGGTAAAAGTTCTTGTTTTTTAATAAGGTCTATTTTGTTTAAAGCTAAAATTGTAGGTTTGTTTGCGGATTTTATTAAATCTAAAATTCTTTCTTCTTCAGGAATACGATGAGTTACATCCATAACCCAAAGGATAATATCAACTTCCTGCAAGGCATTTAGAGCTTCTTTAACCATCATTTGATTGAAAAGATCTTTTGCCTCGTGAATTCCCGGAGTATCTACAAAAACAATTTGAAAGTTATTTTTTGTTAAAATTCCTCTTATATTAAACCTTGTAGTTTGAGGTTTAGGGCTTACTATGGATACTTTTGTTCCTAAAAGTTGATTTAACAAAGTTGATTTGCCAACATTAGGAAGACCGATGATACCGACAAATCCCGACCTTGTATCTTTGAATTCTTTCTCTGTCATTTTTTAAAAAAGTAAGATCATTTTAGCTATTTATCAAGTTTTTTACCTTCTGAAATCATTCTTTTCTTTAAAAGTTTTAAAGCCTTTTTAGCTCCAAGAATTTCTGCAGATTTCTTAGATGCACCCTTAGCTTTGGTAATTATTTCTCCATTCAATTTAACAGCAATTTCAAATTCAGGATTATGGGAGGGACCAGAAACAGATAATACTTCGTATTCGGGTTTCTTATTGTAATGTTTTTGTATAAACTCCTGAAGTTGGGTTTTATAATCTTTAATTTTTTTTTGACGAAATTTTGCAAAGTAAGGAAGAAACCACTTTTTTACTCTTTCAAAGGTAATTTCAAAACCTCCCTCTAAAAACAAAGCTCCTATAAGTGCTTCCATAGCTCTTGCACAAATATTTTCTTTGCTTTTTTTATCAAGTTTCTCCTCTCTTTTACCAAGATAAATATAATCGCAAAGATTTAATTTTTGAGCCACCTTAACCAATGTATTTTTGCAAACCAAATAAGCCCTTTTCTGAGTAAGGTCTCCTTCTCTATCTTCTTTAAATTTTTGAAAAAGTAAAAGAGAAATACAGAGATTTAAAACTGAGTCTCCCAAAAATTCAAGCCTTTCGTTATCCTCCCAATCAATTTCTTTGTGACTTATTTTATAGGACCTGTGAGTTAGAGCACTTTTTAAAAGACCTTTATCTCTAAAATTAAATCCAAGAGCCTTCTCTAGAGAGAAAAGATCCTTTTCCATTATTTAGCAACTAGAAAAGCTGACCTAAACCTTCCTCTTTTAAGTTCCTCAGCTAAATTTAAAGCCTTATAAAGATCTTCAGCAAGATAAATCTGAACTCTGTAAAAGCAGATACCTTCCTTTTGAAAGGGTTCTATTTTTACTTTCTCAAATTCCCTTTCCAGCTCTAACTTTAATCTCCAAGCATTTTGGTAATTTTTAAAGGCTCCCACCTGAAGATAAAATTCTCTAAATCTTATATTGGGAATATTTTTATAAACTATCCCTTCATCTGTAAGTATACCTTCACTTAAAGCTACTATTTTTACTTTGGCAAGCCCCTTTTCTATTATTCCAAGCTCCTTTGCTGCGGCATAACTTAGATCTATACATCTATCCTCCACAAAGGGCCCCCTATCATTTATTCTCACTACTATTTGTTTACCATTTTCAAGGTTTTTAACTAAAACATAGGTCCCGAGGGGTAGAATTTTATGGGCTGCAGTGAAATCATGCATATCATATATCTCTCCACTGGAACTTTGATTTTGATGAAATCCAGGACCATACCAAGAGGCAATACAAACTTCTTCGTAACCTTCGGCTGAAGGTAAAGGGAAATAGGTTTTTCCATCAATAGTATAAGGTTTAAGCCATCCTGGAACTTTTCTTGAATAATCTTCATAACTATATTCTGGAGCTGTCCTTGGAGGTCTTGCACAACCCGATAAAATAGTTAGAATCAAGATAAAATATAAAAGCCTTTTCATCCTATTTTTTGCTTAATTTTTCAGCTATTTTTTTAGCAAAATAAGTAATAATAAGATCTGCTCCTGCCCGTTTAATAGAAATAAGACTTTCCCAGAGAATTTTATCTTCATCAAGCCACCCCAGTTTTCCTGCAGCCTTTATCATAGCATACTCTCCACTTACTTGATAGGCTGCTATTGGGTGGTTAAATTCAGTTCTAAGCATTTTAATAATATCAAGATAAGGCATAGCTGGTTTTATCATTATAATATCGGCACCTTCTTCTATATCTAAATATGCTTCTCTTAAAGCTTCTCTGCTATTTGCAGGATCCATCTGATAGGAACGTCTGTCTCCAAATTTGGGAGCAGACTCTGCAGCTTCTCTAAAGGGTCCATAAAAAGCTGAACAATACTTTACAGAATAACTCATAATGGCGACATTGATAAAACCTGCGGAATCAAGGGCTTCCCTTATTCTTCCTACTCTTCCATCCATCATATCAGAAGGTGCAACTATATCTGCTCCTGCTTTAGCATGAGAGACTGCAATTTTGGCAAGCTGTTCCAAAGTTAAATCATTATCCACTTCCCCATTTTTTATAATTCCGCAATGCCCATGAGAAGTATATTCACAGAGACAAACATCAGTAATAACTATTAATTCAGGAAATTTTTCCTTTATTGCTCTTACTGCCCTCTGAATTATTCCTTTTTCAATATAGGCTGATGTTCCCACCTCATCTTTTTTATCAGGGATTCCAAAAAGAAGAACAGCCTTTATACCAAGTTCAACTGCTTCCTTTATGTCCTCCAGTGCTTTATCAATAGAAAATCTATAAACATCAGGCATTGATCTTATTTCCTGTTTAATATTTTCTCCCTCACAGATAAAAAGCGGGTATATCAGATCGTCAACAGTAAGATAAGTTTCTCTAACTAAAGCTCTTATGTTTTCCGTCCTTCTTAATCTTCTGGGGCGATATTCAGGGAAAAACATTCTTATCTCCTCCTTATTCAAAACTTAATGCCTTCTCTAAATAAGTGTAAAATTTTCTAAGATCCTCTTTATAATTTTCTGTAAGATGAACCATAATGACTGGTTTTTTCTTCTCTTCTAAGGCTTTAAAATCTCCACAAGCTTGAGCAAATTGCTGATCCCAAAAGGTATATCCTTCATTAGGTATAATTTGCTCAGTTCTTCTTCCCTTTCTCGTAAATATAATAAATCTTGAAAGAAGAGGACCACCTTTAAAAAGTTGTCCAGAAGAATGTAAGTACCTTGGACCAAATCCAAAAACGGTACTACAGTTTTTCTTTTCCCTTACTAAGCTTCTAAAATCTCTAAAAATATCTTCTATTTCTGAATCGATAGGTAAATAGGCTAAGAATCCTATGTATGTCCAAGGAGAAAGATCTTTGAAAAACTTTTTAAGTAAAGCTGTAAATTTCGGATATTCAATGGTAACAGTTTTTTCATAATAAAATCCCCAATTTGTTTCTTCATCCAAATAAAACTCTATTCCAAAATCCTTTTCTTTTTTGAACTTTTCTAGAAACTCCTTGGTTTTTTGTTTGGTTAAAACCACATCTGGTTCATCAAAGGGATTAAGACTCATAAAGTATCCACAAAGAGCAACTGCAAGCATCCATCTGAAAACCTCTGCAAAAATTTCATATCTATCTTCCAGAAAGATAGTTTTTACAGGAAAACCCTCTTCCTTAAGCTCCATTATAAGCCTTTGAAAAATTCTTTCTCTTCCCTTTAAAGCAAGATAAACAAAGGTTCTATCTGTTCCATAAACAGTGGGAGAACCAGGAGATTCTCCTACAATAGGAACAATACCCGTAAATTCCTTTCCCAGACTTTCAGCAACAAGCTGTTCTAACCAAAGAGTAAAAGGTTTAAGAAGGGGATCACTTATAAAGGTGAGTTTATCTTGACCCTTAATATAACTTTCCATTAAAAATTCTGCTAAACCTGCAGAAAGATTATATTCCCAGGGAATATCAGGCAAGCAGGCTTCATACATATTTTTGGCATAATTTAAAGCTTTGTTTAAATCAAGTCCCATAAGAGCTGCAGGCAAAAAACCTATCTCACTAAGTGCTGCATACCTTCCCCCTATAAAAGGTGGGTGATGGAAAATCTTTCTAAATCCAAGATCTTTTGCAAGTTTTTCTAAAGGGGATTCTGGATCAGTAAGGGTAATAAAATTTGAACCAGGATCTGGTTTTATACTTTCCACCTTTTTCCAGAAATATTTAAAATGGGAGAGAGTTTCAATTGTAGTTCCAGATTTAGAAACTATTACAAAAAGAGTTTTTTCTAGAGGCAACCCTTCTATCTGAGATATATTTTCTGGATCATTGGTATCAAGAACAAAAAAATTGGGATATCCTTCTTTTGATCCAAAAATCTGTGCAAGAACTAAAGGAAAAAGACCAGAACCACCCATTCCACACCAAACTATATTTGAAAACTCATTTTTTATCTCTTCTGCAAAACTTTGAAGCACTTTTATTTTGGGAAGTATATAATTAGGTCCCTCTATCCAATCAAGTCTTATTCTTATCTTTTCCTGAATGTCCTTGTCAGATGAAAATATCTCTGGATTTTTTTGAAAAAGCTTTTCTAAAATTTCTTTTTTTGTTTCTTCAGGAAGATTTTTAGGTCTTTTTATTCTTCCTATATCTTTGTAAGTTTTTTTGATAATAAAAGGTCTTTCTTGCATTAGAACTCCTTTATCAAGATTTGAAAATTTTTAATAAAAGTCATTTTAAAAGACAGAAAGGTTTTGTCAAGTTCTGTAAGGCTTAAATCTACCGTTTCTAATTTTTAAAAATTTTTTCAAAACCTAATTGAAATTTTTAAAAATTTACTATAAAATTTTAGAATTTAAAAACTATAATAAGAGGTGTAAGATGAGGAAGGTATGGTGAGAGTTTCTTTTGCTACCAATGGAGACAATTTAATAGGTGTTACTCCAATCTCAAGAGGTATGGGAGGAATAGGAGTGGGAATGCCTATTGGACCTATTGATAGTGTATTCAGAAATCCAGCCTGGAAAATCCACCTGCCTCTGAAACAAGCGATGCTGATTTTTTTATCGTTCCTGAAATTGGATTGGTAAATCCTATAAATTCCAAATGGTTTTTTGGACTTGGAGCCTATGGAGTTTCTGGTATGGGAGTTGACTATAGAGATAAGGATCAAAGACTTGCTGATATGCACACCATTTTATCCTTTATGAGATTTATTCCTGCTATTACTTATAAAATTAATGATAATTTTTCAATCTCAGGTGCAATACATATAGCCTATGGAAGCCTTGATATGGGTGCATATATGTGTGCTCCTACTTCTAAAGGAGGAGTCAACTATCAGAAAATAGGATAAAGAAAAAATGTTAAACATAACCAACC
>PNIK01000016.1 GCA_002877985.1 Thermodesulfobacterium geofontis
CCCTGATAATTTCCTGACAAGGAGCTTTATCAACTATTTTTGGAAAAAAATCTTTAGCTTGCCAGAGTTTAGGGATAATTTTTAATTTATCAAAAAAACTTTCTACTTTTTTTATTTCCATAAATTCAATTAAAGACCTTGAAAGTTCTTCTATTTCCTTTACTCCAAAGGCAAGACATATTCTTTTAAAACTGCCAAAAAGATTAGTTACTACAGGGATTTTATGTCCTTTTACCTTTTCAAAAAAAAGAGCAGGACCATTTAATTTACAAACTCTGTCAGTTATTTCTGTAATTTCAAGCTCTGGTGAAACTTCAACCCCTATCCTTAAAAGTTCCCCCTCTTTTTCAAGAACCTCTAAGAATTCTTGTAAATTTTTGTAAGCTCTCAAAACTAAACCTCAGCAATATCTTTTCTAAAACTAAAATCTACTTCTATGGGATATTCTCCTGTAAAGCAAGCTAAACAAACTTTATCTCTTAATTCTTCAACTGCTGATAAAAGACCTTCAACACTTAAGTAGTATAAAGTATCAATATCCAGAAATTTTCTAATTTCTTCTATAGAATGTTTATGTGCGATTAATTCTGCAGAAGAGGGAAAATCAATTCCAAAAAAGCAGGGGAATCTTAGAGGTGGACAGGAAAGTAAAAAATGAATTTTTTTTGCTCCTGCTTCTTTAATGCTTTTAAGCCTATTTCTTGAAGTGGTTCCTCTAACTAAGGAATCGTCAATTATGATTACTTCTTTTCCTTTCAAAACATCTTTTACAGGATTTAATTTCATTTTTACAGAAATGCTTCTAATCTTTTCTGAAGGTTGGATAAAAGTTCGTCCTATATAATGATTTCTTATCATAGCTAATTCTATAGGCAAACCACTTGCTTGGGAATAGCCTATAGCTGCATAATTTCCTGAATCTGGAAAGGGCATAACAAAATCAGCAGAAAGAGGACACTCTTTATAAAGATTTTTTCCCAAATTTTTTCTTACTATATATACATTTTTATTAAAAATATAACTGTCTGGTCTTGCAAAGTATATGAATTCAAAGATACAGTGGCTTAAATTGAATTTTTCTTTTTTAAAAGCTTTATAAGATTTGGGACCCTCTTTATCTATTATAAGTATTTCCCCTGGTTCTACATCTCTTAAATACTGAACTCCTATCAGGTCAAAAGCGCAGGTTTCAGAGGCAATCACATAACCTCCATTGAACATTCCAAAAGAAAGGGGTCTAAATCCCCAAGGATCTCTAAAGGCAACAAGAGTATCTTCGTAAAGAAGCAAAACCGAATAGGCTCCCTTAATTTTTTTCATTGTTTCTATGATTGCATTTACCAAGCCTTTTTTTAAATTTTTTACTATTAAATGAACAATTACCTCGCTATCCATGGTGGTTTGAAAAATGTGTCCATCTTCTTCCAGTTCACACCTTATTTGATATGCATTGACCAAGTTTCCATTATGAGCAATAGCTAAGGTCTTTTTGGCAAAGTTAACACAAAATGGCTGAACATTCTGTAGGATCGTAGATCCTGTAGTTGAATATCTTACATGTCCTATAGCTACAGATCCTGAAAGATTTTTCAATATCCCCTCATTAAAAACTTCACTTACTAAACCAAGTCCTTTCCACTCCTTAACTTTTTTTTCATTATAAACTACTATTCCTGCACTTTCCTGTCCTCTATGCTGAAGAGCATAAAGTCCGAAATAGGTATATTTAGCTGCATCTTCTACTCCGTATATTCCAAAGATACCGCACATTTATTCTTCCTCCTTAGTCCAGGGTACCACCTACTGTAATCTCAGGAATTCTCAAGGTTGGTTGACCATCAGCCACAGGAACACCCTGACCGTCTTTACCACAGGTTCCCGGAATGAATTTTAAATCATCTCCCACCATATCAATTATTTCAAGAACCTTAGGACCGTTTCCTACAAGAGTTGCACCTTTAACTGGGTAGGCAATTTCTCCTTTATCTATATAATAGCCTTCTCTCACCTCAAAAACAAAATCGCCTGTTAAAGGATTTACTTCTCCTCCTCCCATTTTTTTCACTAAAAGACCTCTTTCTATGCTTTTTATTATTTCTTCTGGTTTATGAGGTCCTCTTTCTATGTAAGTATTAGCCATTCTTGGTATAGGAATGTGTCTGTAATCTTGCCTTCTTCCATGGCCGTTAGATTTTTTCCCATATTTTAAGGCAAAATATTTATCATAAAGATAGTTTTTTAAAACTCCTTTTTCTATTAAAACTACTTTCTCTGCAGTTGTTCCTTCGTCATCAAATCTATAGAATCCATAAAGTGAAGGCAAAGTAGCATCGTCAACTACAGTAATAAGCTCACTTGCCACTTTTTCTCCAATTCTTCCAGAATAAATAGATAATCCTTCTTCCGCATGGTCTGCCTCAAGCCCGTGTCCTACCGCTTCATGAATCATAGTTCCACCAGCAGTTCCCGAAAGAATAACAGGCATAATTCCAGCAGGAGCTTTTCTTGCAGAGAGCATAATTAAAGCAAGATCACTTGCTCTTTCAGAAATACTTAAAACCTCTGGTAATTCCTTAATTTCTTTAAAAGGAAGAGTAGCCCCAAAGACTTCATATCCCCTTTCAAGAAGTCCGTCCTTTTCGGCAACAACAATGGCAAAAAGCTTAGAATAAAACCTTATATCTTCAACCCAGATATCATCAGAATTTATAATTAAAATTTCTTTTTTAACTTCGCTTAATCCGATTTTATAATGCTTAATCGCTTCAACTTTTTTGACTCGCTTTCTGAGCTCTTCTAAAAACTCAAGCTTTTCTTTTAAATAATTATAATACACATCTACACGGAACTCTTTTTTCTCTGAGTTTTCAGGCCCTTTTTTATTAAAACTAAATTCTTTCGTAAAAGTTTTTGCCAAATCTTCCAAAGAAGAAAAATTCTTTAAATCAGAAGAAAAGGTAAAGTGATTTTTGAAATTTTCGTCAACTTTTCTAAGAGCTATACCTTCCTCTTTTCCCCAGTTAATTTCATCTATTCTATCTGGTTCAACAATCAGTTTGAAATTTTCTGTGCAATCTATATATATTTCTCCAAAAAGAGAATCTTCTTGAGAGAGAATTTTTAAGAGTTTTTCAATATTTTTAGGAATTTTATCCTTAAGTTTCATTATTTTTGAAAAATTTATTAGACCAATTCTATTTTAACAAATTTACACAATTTTGAAACTCCCATTTTGTTAAACAACCCTTTCTTCCAAAATCTCTTAAACTCATACCTGCAGAATAAATTCCCAGCTTTAAAGTATTTTCTTCTGAAAGTCCTAATTTTAATCCTGCAAGAACTCCGGCATTAAAATAATCTCCAGCACCTGTATTGTCAATAATCTTTTCAGGCTTGAAAGCAGAAAAACTTATCTTCTTCTTTTGGGTATAACACTCAGCTCCTGCTTTTCCTTTTTTTAAAAAAATTTTTTTTATTCCCAGATTAAATAACTCATCTAAGGTTAAATCAATTTCCTTAAGTTCATATTCAGTAATAAATAAAATCTCCGTCTTTTTAAAGAATGGATTTAAAAACATCTTTCCAAGTTGTGTATAGATCTCTCCAGGATCAAAAGAAATTTTTTTATTTATTTTTGATAAAAGATTTTTTTGGAACTCCTGTCCGCTTTTGCTGGCAAAGGAAGAAAAATGAAAACATGCACCAAAATTAAGAAAAATGTTTTTAAAGCTTGAAAGTGTTTCTTCACTATCTCCTGGGCTTACTGCTATAAATCTGTCTTTCTTTTTATCAAGAAGAATTATGGCTAAACTTGAATTTTTTCCTTTCAGAATAAACTGAGTGTTAACCCCTACATTTTCAAACTCTTCAAGTATTTTTTTGCCATACTCATCTTCTCCTACCGCCCCAAGAAAGGTATTTTTAAACCCCCATAAAGATAAGGCATAAATTGTATTGGCTGAAGAACCTCCTCCACATTCAAAAAGAAATTTTTCTTTTTTTTCTAAAAATTTTAAAAACTTTAAAATTTTTTCTCTTTTTAAGACAATTTCTCTTCCAGGAAAAATCTCTAAGTCTTCAAATTTGAATATAGACAGATCTTCTACTTCAAAAAATATATCCCAGTTTAATGCTCCGCATCCAACAAAATCAAAAATCTCCACGTTCAATTAATATTACCATAACCTTGAAAATCTACAAAAATTTGACTAAGATTAGCTTATGAGCGAGATTCTTTTTTTAGGAACAGCAGGTGCTCGTTATGTAGTTGCCAAACAGCTAAGAGCTTCTGCTGGTACGGTTATACATATTAATAATTCTTATCTTCTTTTAGACCCTGGTCCTGGGACTCTTGTTCACCTTGCTAAAAGAAAAATTCCTATAGAAAAAATAGAAACTATTGTGGTTTCTCATCAACACTTAGATCACTCAGCAGATTTAAATATTATGGTTGATGCTATAACCGAAGGAGGATTTAAAAAAAGAGGAACTCTATTTTTAACAGAAAGTGCTCTTAAGGAGGGCATCTTACTTTCCTATCTTCACTCATATCTTAAAAAAATAGAACTTTTAAAACCTTATACTTTTTATGAAAGCTTACCTTTTAAATTTAAAACTACCTGTTTACTTAAGCATACAGCAGAAAATTACGGATTACTGTTTTATTTCCCAGAAGGAAAGATTGTAGGATTTATAACTGATACAGCCTTTTTTGACGGATTGGCAGAAGAATTTGCAGAAGCAAATATTCTTGTAATTTATACGGTAAGATATAAGCCTCTAGAAAATGTTTTACATTTAAGTATCTCAGATGTTAAAAAAATTTTAGAAAAAATTAGACCCGAGGAAGTTATTCTTACTCATTTTGGCATGACCATGCTTAAAGTTAATCCTTTTAAAGTAGCTCAAAAATTAAGTAAGGATTTGGGATTAAAAATAAGAGCTTGCTATGACGGAATGGAGATAAAAATTTAGTGTAGTTTTACCTTTGACAAAATAAATTTTCTAAGTGGTTCTATACCTTCTTTTTCTTTGCAGGAAGTTAAAAATATGGGGAAATCAGGTTTTAATCTGAAAATTTCTATATAATTCTTAAGTTGTTTATTGATTTCGTTTTTAGAGAGAGTATCTATTTTATTTAAGACAATACAAAAGGTTTTTTTGGTATGTTTTACAAAGTTAATCAAACTTATATCCAATTCATCGGGAGTCCTTCTTATATCAAAAATTAAAATAAGTAAGCGAAAATCTCTTATAGCTGTAAGGTATCCTTCTATTAAATATTTCCATTTTTTTTGCAATTCTATAGGTGCTTTAGCAAAGCCATAACCAGGAAGATCAACCAAATAAAATTGGTGATCGATTCTGAAAAAATTTATAGCTTTGGTGAATCCAGGAGTAGATGAAACACGGGCTATATTTTTTCTATTAAGGATAGCATTTATTAAGGAGGATTTTCCTACATTTGACCTTCCAAGAAAGGCAATTTCTGGGAATTCAGGAGGAGGAAGTTCTTTAAGATCGTATATACTTTTTATAAATTCTACATATTTAAACATTTCAAAAGGAGGGGATAGGGTTTAAGTAAGCCGGGTTCTGTTCTGGGGAATAGTTTCCCAGGTGGTGGTTATTTCTCTGGGGAAAGGGTTACCC
>PNIK01000042.1 GCA_002877985.1 Thermodesulfobacterium geofontis
CTGCAGAAATTCTCCCTCTATTCCGTCAACTTTTAAAAAGATCAAACCTAAGTATTTTCCTATTCCATGATATTTATGTACCACAAAATCTCCAGGCTTTAGATCTTCAAATTTTCTGAAACAACCTTTTGCTCTTCTAAGAGCAATTTGAGAGGTTTCTTTCTTTAAGGAAATTTTACCGAAAAGCTCGTATTCTGAAGTAACCCATATAGACCATTTAGGTAAATAAAATCCCTCTCTCAGGATTCCCTTTTTAATTTCCAGATTTTTAAAATTTTCTAATCCTCTAAATTTAAGTCCTTCTATAACTGTCTTTTCGGTTCTTTCATCTGAGACAACAAGAATAACTCTTTCTCCGTCTTCTAAAGAATTTTTGAGCAACTTAAAAGCATGTTCTATCTTATTAATTCCTGTATCATTTTCTACGCTTTTCTTTGAAAGGTAAAAAGAAAGCCCCCCTGACGAATCTTCAAAAGGTACCTCCTTTGCGATTATCTTTTTAAAGTCTTTGATTTTATTATTAAATTCTTCCAAGGTTAAATATAAAAAAGATTCATCAAAATAGAGTTTTCTCTTTTCTCTTGCCTTTAAAGCATTTAAATAAACTCCGTCCCAGAACTTTTCTGCGTTTCTTTCTATCAAGTCTGGTTCATAAAGAATTACTAAAATTTCTCTGTCTTTTACATTCTCCCATAAAGGGTTTAATTTTTCATAAAAAATGGGCAATAAAAGGTCTCTGTTTTCAAAAACATATCTATTTTCTATTTGATTGAGAAACTGAGTAAAGAGCGCCTCTGGGAGGTCATCTTTCCATGAAAAAAGATTTTTGTAGAGGACTTCAGTGTTTTCAGGAAAAAATATCTCTCTACAAGGTAAAATTGTAAGTTCTTCAAGAGTAGAGAAACTTTTTTGACTTAATGGATCAAAAAGTTTTAATCCAGTTATTTCGTTTCCAAAAAATTCAATCCTTACAGGAAAATCATAATTGGGGGACCAAAGGTCAATAACTCCACCCTTTACTGCAAAAGTACCCTTTTCTCTTACAGTCCCTACTCTTTCGTATCCAAGGTCTAAAAGTTTTTTAAGAAATTTTTCACGCTCGATTTTTTCATCAAGAATTAAGTATTGATAAGCTTTTTTTATGTCCTCTATCGAGACAGTTTTTCTTAAAATGGCTTCTATACTTCCTGCTAAAAATTTAATTTCAGGAAGTTCCCAGATAATTTTTATCCTTTGTAACTCCTCCTCAGCTAATGTATAAGCTTCTGAAAAGGGAAGGATGACTGAGGAAGGATAAAGAACTGCCTTTTCCTTGGTAAAAATATTTAAAGCTGAAATAAATTCTTCTGCCTGCCTTTCCTCGGGAAAAATGGCTAAAATAAATTTATCTTCTAAAAATTTCAACCGGAAAGATAAAAAATAAGCCAAAAAAGAAGGATTTATCCCTGAAATAAATATTTTTTTATTATATTTACTTTTTAAAAATTCTTCAAAATTTTGAAAACTAAACATTGCTGTATTTATTTTCTCATTAAATTTAAGGTTATTTTCTAATTTTTTCAACAATAATATTATCGTTTCTTCTCTTGACAAAATCTAAATTTAAGCTATTTTTAAAAAGATAAATTAGAAAGGAGGTATTTAGAGTGCTTGCAGTTATAAGGACAGGAGGAAAACAATATATTATAAAGCCTGGTGATCGTTTAAAGGTGGAAAAAATTGAAGGTGAGGTAGGAAACACTGTAGAAATTAATGAAGTCTTATTGGTAAAAACTGATAAAGAAATAAAAATTGGAAATCCTTTAGTTGAGGGAGCAAAAGTTAAAGCTTCCATTGTTGAACAAGGAAGATCTCCAAAAATTATTGTTTTTAAGAAAAAACCTAAAAAAGGTTATAAAAGAAAAAAAGGACATAGACAGTTTTATACCACTATAGAAATTAAAGAAATTTTAGCATAGAAGGAGGAAAAATAAATGGCTCATAAAAAGTCAGGTGGTGCTTCTAGAAACGGAAGAGATTCGCATTCTAAGCGTTTAGGAGTTAAAAGATACGGTGGACAATACGTAAAAGCTGGAGAAATTATTGTAAGACAAAGAGGTACTAAGGTCTATCCAGGATTTAATGTAGGATTGGGTAAAGATTATACTCTCTTTTCAAAAATTGAAGGAATAGTTAAATTTGAAACCAGAAACGGAAAAAAGGTAGTAAGCGTATATCCTGTCTAAGTTTTCCTTGTTTTTTTCTCAATTTTTATTAAAATAATTTATGTGTTTAAATTAATTTTTTTGTTTTTTTTTAGTTATCTCTTAGGTTCCATTCCCTTTGCTCTTCTTGTTGCCTTACCCCAAGGAGTTGATCCGAGAAAGGAAGGAAGCAAAAATCCAGGAGCTACAAATGTAGCAAGACTTTTAGGTAAAAAATGGGGTATAGTTACTTTCTTGGGTGATTCTCTAAAAGGTGTTTTTGCTCTTCTCATTGCTTTTTCATTTTTAGATGAAATACCCTATCCTAAGGATTTAATTTTAGCAGGTACGGCCTTTTTTGCGGTTTTAGGACACCTCTTTTCTATTTTCCTCAAATTTAAAGGTGGAAAAGGAGTAGCAGCTACCATTGGAGTATTTTTGGTTCTTACTCCCAAAGCTATGCTTATTTCTTTGGCAATATTTTTGATAGCTGTTTTTTTTTCCAATTATGTTTCTGTGGGATCACTCTTAGCTACAGCCCTTCTTCCCATTAATATTTTTCTTATGAATTATTCTTCCGAATATATTATATGTAGTTCTCTCTTAACTATATTGATATGGATAAAACATAAAGATAATATCAAAAGACTTTTAAAAGGTGAAGAAAAAACCTGGAGAAAAGTTTAAAAAATGATAGATAGAGCTCAAGCTAAACAGCAAGGTATATTTATTGATGAGTTTTTAATAAAGGTCTCATCTGATGATATGTATCTTTATTTAGAAATAGATCCTAAAAATCCTGCAATAATAAGTGCTTTAAGAGAAAAATGGGAAAAAATAAGGGGTGCTTTAAAAGAAAATAAAATTTTAGGTATATTAGAGGATCCTGATTTTGTAAATAATATGTTAATTGTTGCGAAGGGTTTACCTCCAAAAGATCCTATCCCAGAAAAAATAGAACTTTTTGAGAAATTTTTACCTCTTCTAAAAAGAGATAAAGATTTAGAAAAAAAATGCAGAGAAGCTTCTGAAGAGGAAGCAGAAGATTTAAGAGATCTTTGTCAAAGTATAATTTGTGCAAAAAAAGGGGAAGCTATAGGAAGATGGTTTCCCTCAATACCAGGAACTCCTGGAGTCAATGTATGGGGAGACCCTATTCCTCCACCTCCTCTTTCTGAAAAACCTTCTTTTACATTAGGAAATAACCTGTACATAGACGAAAAGGATAATTTAATCAAAGCTAAGGAAAGCGGAGTTGTAGTAATAGAAAAAAATGTAATTGAGATATATCCAGAATATACGCTCAAAGGAGACGTAGATTTTTCAACAGGAAACGTGTATTTTTATGGTAAGAAATTTACCATTCAGGGAGATATTAAATTTGGATTTAAGGTAATATGTGAAGGAGAACTAGAACTGCAGGGTGCTACAGAAAATAAAGTTTATATAGATGTTAAAGGATCCTTTATTTGTCAGGGAATTATAAGAGGTGAAGAAACCAAAATAAAGGTAAAAGGAAATACTCAGATTAAGGCTGTTGAATTTGCTACGCTTGAAATAGAGGGTAACCTTACCATTGTTAACTATCTCATATTTTCCAATTGTATTGTTTATGGAAATATTACTGCTACCTCAGGAAAGGGAATTATTTATGGAGGTGAGGTGAAGTGTAGCGGTAATGTCGAGGCTAAAATAATTGGTAATGCTTCACATACTCCCACTAAAGTATTTGCAGGATACAATCCCGAACTTATTGAACCTTATAAGAGAGCCTTAAAAGAGGAAATGAAAATAAAGGAAGTCTTGGAAAGACTTGAACAGGGCATAAGGCTGGGCAAAAAAATAAAAAAGTATGGAAAATTGAGTGAACAAAAAGAAAAAATTTTATTGAAATTAGAAGAAGAAGCTGAAAAATGTTATAAAACTTTGGAGAAATTAAAAGAAGAGATAAATAATTTGAGAAAGTTAATTGCTGAGTACAAATCAAGAACTATTAAAATACTTGATAAGGTCTATGCAGGAGTTACTCTTGGTATTACAGATATTACCTATACTTTAAATGAAAATAAATCAGGTCCTATTATCTTTTATTTAGAGGCTGATAAACCAGTTTTAAAGAGTTAATTTCTATGGAAAAAAACTGGGAAGAGTTTTCGGAAAAATTGGCCTCAGAAATAAAAAGGGAAATTATAGAAAATTATCTCTCAGAAAAATTTTACTTGGAAGAGGAATGGAAAAATTATCAGGGTTTTTTGGAAAATCTTCAAAAAATTCAAAAAAGAATCTTTAATAACGCCTGGAGAATATACTTTATTCTTGATAAGGATGAAAATTTGATAAAAGAGTTTGAAAATCTAACCTCCTTTCCTCTAAAAATTAGTTGTGAAAAAAGTTTAGAATTATATAAAGATATTTATGGAACTTCTGAAGAAGAGTTAAAAAAAAGACTTTTTAGCAATATATTTTCTCCTTTTGGATTTACTTCCAAAGGGAAATTTGTAAAACTTTTTTATAATATATACAAACGCCTTTATAACTTTTTAAATAACTACTTGAAGGAATACAGAAAAGTTGAAAAAACTTATAATCTCTTAAAAGATGAAACTGAAAAATTTCATAAATCCTTTGATCTTTCCTATATTTTAGGTTTTTTTGAAAGACTTGAAATTTCGGAAGCAGAAATAGGAGGAATTGAAAACAAAGAAAAAATTATAAAAGATCTTGTAGAAAAACTTAAAATACCTATTCCTGAACCTTTGGAATCAATATTTATAAAATATTCTCCCCTTCCTCTTCCCACTAAAGTTTCGTCTAAACTTTCTCATCTTGCCAGAATTTCCTTTGAGAAAAACCCAGAGAACGCTAAAAAAATTCTCAGTTTGCTTGCCTAAAGATGTTTCTCAATATGGTTAAAAGATATATAGAAAAATTTCAATTATTTCAAAAGGGAGATAGAGTTCTTCTTGGAATTTCAGGGGGTCTTGATTCGGTTACCCTTTTAGAAACTTTGTATCTCTTAAAAAAAGAATATAATCTAAGTCTTTTCGTTTCTCATTATGACCATAAGATTCGTAAAGACTCTTATAAGGATGCCCTTTTTGTATATCAGCTTTGTAAGGAACGAAAAATTCCCTTTTTCTATACTGCTTCCTCAGTCCCAACTTATGCTAAAAGAGAAGGTTTGAGTTTGGAAATGGCGGGAAGAGAATTAAGATATAATCTTTGGTATTATTTAGTTAAAAAATATGATTTTCAAAAAATAGCTCTTGCTCACCATTTAGATGATCTTGCAGAAGAAATTTTTATGAAATTTATTAAAGGTACTGGAAAAAGAGGACTTGCTGGAATCCCGATCAAAAGAGAAGATTTAATTGTAAGGCCACTTTTATTTGTAACTAAAGAAGAAATAAAAAAATTTGCCTTAGAAAGAGGATTAACATGGAGAGAAGACGAAACGAATAAAGATTTAAGATTTTTAAGAAATAAAATAAGGCATATTTTAATTCCCTTTTTGGAGAACAATTTTAATAAAAAAATTAAAGAAAATATAAGAAAAACTGCTTTTCTAATAGCTGAGGAGGAAGAACTTATTGAAGAACTTGCTAAGAGTAAGTTTGAAGAAATAAAATTTTCCCTGGAAGGAGACATAGCTTTAAAACTTCACGAATTAAAACAGCTTCATCCAAGTATGAGAAGAAGAATATATTTTCTTACTTTTAAGTCAGCAGGCATTCCTTTATTTAGAATTAGTTATTCCCATTTAGAAAGTTTAGAAAATTTAATAACTAAAAAAACAAAAGGACCAGTATATTTACCAGGAAATTTTTTAGCCTATAGAGGACCAGGTTATGTAATTTTTACTAAAAAGCTTTTTTCTTTCCCCTATTTTGAAATGGCTATTCCAGAAGAAGGAGAATATACTTTACCTAATAAACAGGTGCTTAAAGTATCAAAAGCTCTTTATACTAAGGATTTTGTAAAACCAGAAAAAAGTATGTGTTTTTCTGCTGAAAAGCTCGTTTTTCCGTTTATTGTAAGAAGAAAAAAACCAGGAGATAAAATATACATTCCTTCTTTGGGGCATAAAAAACTAAAAAAACTTTTTCTTGAAAAGGGTATACCCCGTTATTTAAGAGAAGATGTCCTGTTAATAGAACACCAAGGGAAAATTGTAGGGGTATGGAATCTTTACATCCATCCTGAATACGAAATAACCGATAAAACCAAAGAAATTATAATTTTGCGAATAGTTTAAATTTTTTATTGATTTTACAAAAACTTGTAATAAATTTATTTTCAGAAAAGATAAAAGGGGGCTCAATAGTTTTATGAGAAATGTTGCTAAAACTCTTGGTATTTGGATAGTAATAAGTATTTTAGTTTTATTTTTTTATAATTTCTTTTTTTCAGAAAAAAGCTTTTATCCTACTCTTAATACTAATATAAGTTATACTGAATTTTTAGAAAAAGTAAACAATGATCAAGTTAAGGAAATAACTATAGAGGGGAAAAAAATTACAGCAAAGCTTGTTTCAGGTGAACATGTAATAACTTATGCTCCGGATGATAATGAATTAATTCCTCTTTTGAAAAAGAAAAACGTTAAAATTGCAGCTAAACCGGAAAATCAAAATAACTGGATCACCTCTTTTTTGATTTCTTGGCTTCCTTTTCTTGTATTAATAGTATTATGGATCGTTTTTTTAAAACAGTTACAACCAGGTAATAAGCCCTTCTCCTTTGTAAAAAGTAGGGCAAGATTGATCAAAGAAGGAAATACTAAGGTCACTTTTAACGATGTTGCTGGGATAGATGAAGTTAAAGAGGAACTTCAAGATATAGTTGAATTTTTAAGAAATCCGCAAAAATTTACTAAATTAGGTGCTAGGATACCAAAGGGAATTTTACTCGTAGGACCTCCTGGAACAGGAAAAACTCTTCTTGCAAAAGCTGTTGCTGGTGAGGCAGGAGTACCCTTTTTTAGTATAAGCGGTTCTGATTTTGTTGAAATGTTTGTTGGAGTTGGTGCTGCACGTGTAAGAGATCTTTTTACTCAAGCAAAGGCACATGCTCCTTGTATTGTGTTTATTGATGAAATTGATGCAGTGGGAAGACAAAGGGGGGCTGGTGTTGGGGGAGGACATGACGAAAGAGAACAAACCTTAAATCAATTGCTTGTTGAAATGGATGGTTTTGATACAGCAGAGGGGATCGTTGTTTTAGCAGCTACAAACAGACCAGATATTTTAGATCCTGCACTTTTAAGACCTGGAAGATTTGATAGACAAGTATTTGTACCACCTCCAGATCTTAACGGAAGAGAAGCTATTTTAAAACTTTATGCTAAAAAATTTAAAGTAGATCCATCTATTGATTTTAAAACTGTAGCCAAAAGTATACCAGGTTTTACTGGAGCTGATATAGAAAACATGTTGAACGAAGCGGCTTTGATTGCTGCAAAGAAAGGAAAAGAAAGAGTAGAAATTGAAGATTTAGAAGAAGCAAAAGATAAAATTATCATGGGAAAAGAAAGAAAAATTATAGCCTATCACGAAGCGGGACATGCTTTAGTTGCCTATTATCTTCCTGATCCTGATCCAGTCCATAAGATAAGTATTATTCCAAGAGGACAAGCTTTGGGAGTTACTCAGCAATTACCTCTTGATGATAGACATATTTACACAGAAGATTATCTTCTTAAAAAAATTACGGTTCTTCTTGGTGGAAGAGTAAGTGAAGAATTGGTTTTTAATAAAGTAAGTAGTGGTGCTCAAGACGATCTTAAAAAAGCTACTCAAATTGCAAAAAAAATGGTTTGTAATTGGGGAATGAGTAAGAAATTAGGACCTATAACTTTAGGAAGAAGTGAGGAGCACATTTTCTTAGGTAAAGAAATATTTCAAATAAAAGATTTTTCAGAAGAGACAGCCCGCATAATAGATGAGGAAATAAAAAATATCATTCTAAGTTGTTACGAAAAAGCCAAAACTATATTAACTCAATATCTACATAGACTTCACAAAATTGCTCAAACACTGTTAGAGGAAGAAACTATAGATGCAGATAGATTTAAGTTAATTCTTGAAGGAAATTAAATTTTTATGTTTCCACCTTTAAATTTGGGTTCTAAGATTTTAGATTGGAAAAATTGTCCCTATTTTGTTGGTATACTAAATGTTACTCCTGATTCTTTTTCGGATGGGGGTAAATATTTGAATATAGAATCAGCTTTGAAAAGGGCCAAAGAACTTTTAGATGAGGGTGCAGATGTTATTGATGTTGGAGGTGAGTCAACCCGCCCTTTTGCAGATCCTGTTCCTGAGGAAGAAGAATTAAAAAGAGTTATCCCTATAATTAAAGTTATTAAAAGGGAGTTTCCAGAGGCTATCATTTCTGTAGATACTTACAAAAGTAAAGTAGCTGAGGAAGCCTTAAAAGCTGGAGCAAATATAATTAATGACATAAGTGCTTTACGTTTTGACCCAAAAATGGTAGATGTAATAAGAGATTTTGCTTGCCCTATTATAATTGTGCACATGAAAGGTAATCCCAAAACTATGCAAGTCAATCCTGTTTACACAGATGCAGTTAAAGAAGTTAAAGAATTTTTGAAGGAAAGAATCGAATTTTTGGTAGAAAGGGGTATTTCCTTTGAAAACATTATTATAGATCCTGGTATAGGTTTTGGAAAAACCTTTGCTCATAATTTACAAATTCTCAAAAATCTCGAATCTTTTAGAGAACTCAATCGCCCTCTTATGATAGGACATTCAAGAAAAAGCTTCATAGGAGAAATTATAAATAAACCTCCCTTTCTAAGGGATGGAGGAACTGTAGGGGTTTCTCTTTTCGCTTATTTAAAGGGTGTACAATTTTTAAGAATCCATAAAGTTGATATTAATAAAGATGCCCTTGCTACTTTTAAATTTTTAATGGAAAATTGAGGAGTTTACCTTGGATCTCTATCTAAAAAAATTTTTAGAAATTTTTAAAGCATTAACCCTAAAAGACCTTTTTGATATAGCCATTGTAACCTTTATTATATACAGAATTTTTCTTTTGATTCAAGGAGGTAGAGCTTTTCAAATGGCTGCAGGGTTAACCATAATAGTTTTAATGTATCTTATTTCTGACGTGTTTCAACTTTTAACCTTAAACTGGATTTTAAATACCTTTATGTCATCTATATTTATTTTAATTATTATTGTGTTCCAAGATGATATAAGAAAAGCTTTAGCTCAAATTGGAAAACCCACCTTTTTGAAAATTCAGACTGAATTTTCTTATGGTATAGAAGAGGTGGTAAAGGCTGTCACAACTTTAGCAGAAAAGAGAATAGGTGCTCTTATTGTTTTTGAGAGAGAAATTAGCTTAAAAGATTTTTTAGAAGGTGCAACTGTAATTGATTCCAAGGTCACTAAGGAACTTCTTATTAGTATTTTTAATCCTAAAAGCCCTTTACATGATGGAGCTGTGATAATAAGTAAAGGAAAAATACTTGCTGCAGGTGTAATTTTACCTCTTTCTACTAATCCAGACATAGTTAAGGATCTAGGAACAAGACATAGAGCTGCTATCGGAATTACAGAAATTACCGATGCAGTAGCCATTGTTGTTTCAGAAGAAACAGGTTATATTTCCTTAGCTGTGAGTGGTAAAATTACAAGAGATATCACACCTGCTACCTTAAGAAAAATGCTATCTCAACTTTTTGGTTTTGAATCCAAAGCTCCTTGGTGGTTAAGAATAGGTTATGAGATTCAAAAGGGAACATAGATTAAAGATTATTTCCTTTATTTTAGCTGTTACCCTTTGGTATTTTGTCGTTTTAGGGAAACCTGTTGAAAAGGATCTAGAAATCCCTATTATTTTGAAAAATTCCAATCCCAATTATTTGGTAGAAATTAGTCCCTCTGAAGTGTTATTAAAAGTAGAGGCTACAAGAAGAATTTTGAGAAATTTTCCAAATAACAACTTAAAATTAGAAATTGACATATCACGATATTCTTCAGGAGTTCATCAAATAAGAGTTCCTATAGAAAATCTAAACCTTCCTTCAGATTTAAAAGTAAAAGAAATTAAACCTAATTTAATAACTTTAGTAATTAAAAGAGTGGGCATAAAAAGAATCCCTGTAAAACCAACCTATGAAACCGAAGAAAATTTTCCTAAAAGATTTAAGCTCATAATAAAGCCTTCTTATGTTACCATTAAAGCTCCGGTAGAAGTTTTAGTTACTACCTATTATATCCCTACCCAACCTTTAGATATTTTAAAGTTGAAAATAAAAAGAGAGATAGAAGCTGATCTGGTTCTTCCTCCTGGTATTTTATCTGTATATCCTAAAAAGGTAAAAATTTTCTATCATGAATGAAGGAGGTATGTTCTATGAAAAAAAAGTTATTCGGAACTGATGGAATAAGAGGTGAAGCAAACGTTTTTCCTATGCTTCCTGAAATAGCTTTACAGGTGGGAAGAGCCATAGGTTATCTGTTTAAAAATCACAATGTTCATTTTAGTAAAGTTGTCATAGGAAAGGATACCCGTCTTTCAGGATACATATTTGAGTCTTCCTTAGTTGCAGGACTTTGTTCTATGGGGGTTTCAACTTTTTTAGTAGGTCCTTTACCTACTCCAGCAGTAGCCTTTTTAACCAAAGATATGAGAGCTGATGCAGGAGTAATGATTTCTGCTTCACATAATCCCTATTATGATAATGGAATAAAAATTTTTGACAGGAATGGTTATAAACTTCCAGACGAATTAGAAGAGAAGATAGAAAATCTTGTTTTTGATAAAACCTTTTCTACCAAGAGATGTTTTAAAGATGAACTTGGAAGAGCATTTAGAATTAAAGATGCTCCAGGAAGATATGCAGTGCATTTAAAATCTGCCGTACCTTCTCATATAAATTTTGAAGGTATAAAAGTGGTGATAGACTGCGCAAATGGTTCTGCCTATCAAATAGGACCTCAAGTTTTGGAGGAGCTTGGAGCAGAGGTTATTAGCATAGCATGCAGTCCTAATGGAATTAATATAAATGAAAATTGTGGTGCACTATATCCTGAAAGAGTAAGAGATTTAGTAGTTAAAACTGAAGCTCAGATTGGAATAGCACTTGACGGAGATGGTGACAGAATCGTAGTTGTTGATGAAAGAGGTAATTTAATTGATGGAGATGATATTTTGGCTCTTTTTGCTCTTGATTTTAAAAATAAGGGTATTCTTTCCAATAATACCGTTGTAGGAACTATTATGAGCAACTTTGGATTAGAAAAATTTTTGAAAGAACACGGAATATCCTTTATAAGAACTTCTGTAGGAGATAGATACGTTCTTATTAAGATGAAAGAAGTAGGAAGTATTTTGGGAGGTGAAACTTCAGGACATATTATCTTTCTTGATAAAGCAACCACAGGTGATGGATTGCTCACTGGATTAAGACTTATCTCTTTAATGAAAGAAAAAGAAAAACCCCTTTCAGAACTTCTTCATCTTTTTGAAAAATTTCCACAAGTGATAATAAATGTTAAAGTAAAAGAAAAAAAGCCTGTAAAAGATATAGAGGGACTTGAAGAAAAAATAAAACTAGCGGAATCTAAAATAGGAAAAAATGGAAGAATAGTAATAAGGCCCTCGGGTACAGAACCAAAATATAGAATAATGGTTGAAGGAAATAAAAAAGAAGTTATAGAAGAAATAGCTAATGAACTTGCAGATTACATAAAACAAAAACTTAACTAAATGAAAAAGTTTATTCTTTTCCTCTGGATTCTTACTCTTATTGGTTTTCTATTAGGTATAATGTTAGGAGGAAATGTTTTTATTAAAGAAAGAGCCTCAACTCTTTGCCTTTCTTGTATGGGATTAGGAGAATGAAAAGAAAATGGATTCAAATAACTTCAACCCTCGTTCATAATGGCTATTTAGGATTTTTATTAAATAATAATACTTATACAGGTTTTTTAAAAAGTTTCTGTGCTCCTGGATTAAATTGTTTTTCATGTCCCACAAGCCTGTTTGCTTGTCCTTTAGGAATTTTACAAAATCTTTTTGTTTCTGTAAGAATTCTTCCCTGGCAAATTCTGATAGGTTCTTTTTTGTATGTTCTTAGTTTTTTTTTATTTTTTGGGCTTCTTTTAGGAAGATTTATATGTGGTTGGCTTTGTCCTTTTGGATTTTTACAAGATCTCATATACAAAATTCCTTTTTTAAAAACTTACGTTAACCTTCCGTTTAGAGCTCAATCCTATCTGAAATTTTTATTTCTTCTTCTCTTCGTAATTTTTTTACCTCTTCTTGTAATAAATGAATTAGGTTACGGAATATTATGGTTTTGCAAATACATATGCCCTGCTGGTACCATAGAAGCTGGATATTTAAACCTTCTACTTCAATCCTCTTTATTTTATCTAACAGGTTTAGTATTTTTTTTAAAAACCTTTATTCTAATTTTGCTTTTAATTTTGTGCCTTATAGATTTGAGATTCTTTTGCAAAAATGTATGTCCCCTTGGACTTATATACGGATTATTTAATAAAGTGGGAATCTTAAGGCTTTCTTTTGATCTAAATAATTGTAACTCCTGTAAGGTGTGTGAAAAGGTTTGTCCCTCTAATCTTTCAATTCCAGACGAAATTAATTCTTTAGAATGTATAAGATGTCTAAATTGTCTTAAAATCTGCCCTACTAAAGCTATAAAATTAGAAATATACAAACCTTATGAAGTATCCAACCATTAAACTAAATAAAAGGGGTATTAAAAGATATTTAGAAAACCATTTGAGGTTTTCCTTCCAAGAAGTTTTACAATTTGAAAAAGTAAAAGAACTTATCCCTGCTGGTTCTATAGTGAATATAATTTCTGAAGATAATTTTTTCCTTGGTTGTGGATACTTTAATCCTCAAAGTTATTATGTATTAAAACTTCTCACTAAAGAAGAAGCAACTATTGATGAAGAATTTTTTTTAAAAAAATTCTCTAAGGCACTAGAATTAAGAAAAATTCTTTATCCAAATGAAAAATGTTTTAGACTTATTTTTTCAGAAGGAGATTTTTTACCTGGGCTTATTATAGATATTTATGGAAATATTGCTGTAGTCCAGATACAGACTCTGGGAATGGAAAGATTTAAAAACTTTATAATTGGGGCTTTGAAAAAATTTTCAGATTTAAAAGCTATTGTTTTAAAAAATGATTCTTCTAAAAGATTAGAAGAGAAGCTCGAGCTTTATGTTGAAGTAGCTTACGGAGAAACAGAGGAAATAATATTAGTTGAGATGGATGAGATAAAATTTCTTATTCCTATTTTAAAGGGGCAGAAAACTGGTTTCTTTTTAGATCAAAGAGAAAACAGGAGATTTTTGAGAAGTATTGCCAAGGATTATACAGTTTTAGATGGATTCTCTTATACAGGTGGATTTTCTTTTTATGCTTTAAAAGGAGGTGCAAAAATGGCTTATCTTATTGATAGATCAGATTTTGCTTTGAGTTTGGCTGAAGAAATAGCTAAAATTAACGGATGGAAAGATAAGGTTCTCACTATGAAAGGTGATGTGCTACAGATCCTTAAAAATCCTCCTAAATCAGATATTCTTATTCTTGATCCACCTGCTTTTATAAAAACTTTTAAGGATATAAAAGCAGGTGAAAAAAAATACGAAAATCTGTATTTTTCAGGAGTTAGAGCTTTAGAAAGGGGGCTTCTATTTGCCTTTTCCTGTTCCTATTTCTTAAAGATTGAAAAAATGAAAGAGATGATTAAAAATAGTTTAAAGAAACTAAATAAAGATGGAACTATTATTTTTCATGGATACCAAGCACCTGATCATCCAGTCAATCCCTTTGTTGAAGAAACTTTTTATCTAAAAGGGTTGGGGATTTATATAAAATGATTTGCAAAGTGTGTAAAGAAGAAAAACCAATTATTTCTAAAATTTTAGAAGTTTGTGTGGAATGTTTGAGAAGTTTTCCCGAAAAAACTAAATTTTTTATAGAAAAAGCTCATCAGGAGAGTAGAAAACCCTTTAAACTTCCTCCCTTCCCTCCTTCTGCTGAGAAAGGAATAAAATGTAAAATCTGTGCCAATGAATGTAAAATTCCTGAAAATCAGATTGGTTTTTGTGGTTTGAGAAAAAATATAAATGGAAAACTTATAGGACCCACATATAAGGAAGCTAAAGTTTCTTGGTACCTTGATCCTTTACCTACCAATTGTGTGGCAGACTGGGTATGTCCAGCTGGAACAGGATGTGGATATCCTGAATTTGCATATAAACCTGGGACTGAGTTTGGTTATTATAATTTAGCTGTATTTTTTCATACCTGCAGTCTTGATTGTCTTTTTTGTCAGAACTGGCATTTTAGAGAACTCACTTTTAAACCAGAAACTAAATCTATAGAAGACTTTTTAGGTGCTTTAACTCCAAAGGTTGCTTGCATTTGTTATTTCGGGGGGGATCCCTCTCCACAACTTCCTTTTGCTATTAAAGCTTCTGAGGAGGCATTAAAAAACAAAAAAAATAAAATTCTTAGAATTTGCTGGGAAACTAATGGTCTTATGAATAAAAATATGCTTAAAAAAGTGGTTGAATTGTCGTTAATTTCCGGGGGTTGCATAAAATTTGACCTTAAAGCCTGGAATGAAAACCTACACATTGCTCTAACTGGAATGTCAAATAAAAAAATTCTTGAAAATTTTGCCTTTGTTTCTCAATATATTAAAAATAGACCAGAAGTACCTCTATTAATTGCAAGCACTTTACTTGTTCCTGGTTATATTGATGAAAAGGAAATAGAAAGTATTGCTAAGTTTATAGCTAATTTAGATCCTGAAATTCCCTATAGATTACTTGCCTTTTATCCACATTTTTATATGAGAGATTTACCTTTAACCTCCAAAAATTTAGCTTATCGATGCTACGAAATAGCCAAAAAGGTTGGTTTAAAAAGGGTTTCCATAGGAAATGTCCATCTATTGAACTAAAACTCAACTATTTCACTATTCAAATTGTTTAAGATCTCCACTTTTTTCTCTACACTGATAACTTTGTTTTTAAGAATGTTTAAAATTTCTTCTTCACTTAATTTTTCATAATCTATTACTACACCCTCAAGAAAAATTTTCCGAAAATCTTCAGAACTGTAGAAAAATATATAAGAATTAGACTTTATCTCAACTTCCAAATAAATAAGGCATTCCCTAATAAACGTTTCTTTAGAAATAAAATTTTTAAACTGCTGGGCCTCCTCTTTAAACTCCCTTTCTAACAACGCCCAAGGCTCAAAATACTCTCTTTTTATACAGCCAATATATTTGTAATTTATAAATTTTCTATAATATTCTTCGTAACCTTTTCTTTTTAAGACAAAATTTTTCGTCAAAATGAGGTCTTTAAAAAACATTTGTTTTTTTGCGCTTCTTAAACCTGAAAAATTCATATAAGTAACCATATCAAAAATTTTAAGTCTCAGCCCCTTATCTTCCTCAAAAAGATTTTTAAAATATTCAAACCCATTCTCTAAGTATTGCCAAATTTTTTCTTTTAAAAGTTCATTATAAAAACTAAGTTTTCTATTTTGAGCTTTTAATTCTTCCAATTCTTTTTGCAAAGTTTTTCTAGAGAATCTTTCTATATACTTTTTTCTATAATTTCTAAAGCTTTCAGGATTTTTTTCTAAATTAAGGGTTTCAAAGGCAAGATTTATTTCCAAAGCTTTTTTAGGATCTCCCCCTTTATCAGGATGATAGGCAAGCTGAAAAACCTTATAAATAGCTTTTATTAATTTAAATAAGGTCTCCTCTTCGAGTTCCTTTACAATCTGAGGAGATAATCCAAAAATTTCAAAGGGATTTCTCTTTTTTGTTTTTACACTCATATTTTATAATCTAAAAAATCCTTTAATATTTCAAAAACCTTTTGCCTTTTTATTCTAATCTCTTCTTCAGGTCTTTTTTCAAAAAATTTCCCAACCTCATCAGTTATAAAATGTAAAGCCATAACTTTCATTTGTAAAGACTCACCTACTGAAAATAGAGCTGAGGTTTCCATATCAAGAGCCTCTACTATACCTTCCCATTTTTTAAAAAGCTCTTTTTCCCTTTCAAAAATAAATGGAGTATCCACAGAAAGAATGTTTCCTTTCTTGAAAAAAATTTTTCTTTTTATTATTTCATCTTCTATTTTTTTAAAAAAATCTTTATCAGGATGAAAAGTTCTTTTTTTTGGAAAATAAAATTTGCTTACACCCTCTATCGCGTAGGCTTTAATGGGTAAAAATAAATCACCGCTTTCTAATTTAGAAGTCATTTTCCCTGCCCATCCCATTCCAATAATTTTCTCAATTTCCAAGGATTTTAAAACTTCCAAAACTATACTTAAAAGAGGTGCTCCCATTACAGGCCCTAAAATAAGAGCTTTCTCATTGTATTTAATTCGTAAATTTAAAAAACTGGCATTCTTTCCTGTTATTATATTTTTAGCGTAATTTAATTCAGGTAAAGTAAAAAATATAATTGCTCTTTTACCAGGTTTAATTTTTAATTTAGGTAAAAACATAGTTAAGTCTATTTATTCTATATTCTATAATAAGTCTCTGGAATTCCTCTTTTTCAAGAGGGTTTTCAGAAAAATAAAACAGATGAGATTTGCATCTACAGTCTGATGCCCCAAAATCAGGAACTGTTTTTTGGGAAATTAAAGAAAGTTCTTTTGCTATTTTACATTCCAGTTTTTCAAAACTTCTTATAGGAATAATTTTCAAATTCTGAGCTTTTGAAATTAAATAATCTATATGCCATTTTAGCTTTTTATCCTTTCTTAAATGACGATTGATTCTTTTGGTTAAGTTTTTCATAGCAGAACCTACATAAACATAATAACCCTTCTCAAAAATCATTTTTCCTAAACTGCCAATTTCCAGATTTTCTTTATTTTTAAGTTTAAAAACCAAAAGATATATTCCTTTATCTTCTATTTTTTCCAAAAAATCAAAGGGTATCTCAAGTTCTTTTACCTCTTTTACATAGGTAAAAGTTTTATCCCATCTCAAAGCAATGGCTTTTATTTCTATTTTGTTTCTTGCTTCTATTAAAGCTTTAGAAAACTGATAGTCAATATGATAAGCAGGCAAAAAATATTTTATTTCTGGATTCATAACTACAAAAAGAACTCCACCTTTAATTCCTTTTTTTCCAAGTTCATTCAATTCTAAAATGTGTCTGGTCCCTCTTTTAGTTTCTGCATCAGGAAACATGGCTATTTTCTCACCGAAGAGCGTACAGGTTTTAATTTCTAAAACCAATTTTTCTAAAGTATTTTTATCTTCCAATACTAAATCAAATCTCGAAGAATTAAACTTGGTCTCTTCTTTTAAAACTTGATAATTTCCCCAAAACTCAATTTTTTTATCTTCTATAAGTTTTTTAATAATTTTATTGGTTAAATGAGTGTGAAGCAAAATATAATTAGAGTCTTTTTTACAAGCTAAAACAGTATAAGTAAGTTGGGAAGTGTTTTTATTTTTAAAAACTAATAAAATTTTCCCAGGCAATAAAAGCTCCCAGAGCCTTCCAGGATTAGGAAGATAGGCTAGTTCCTCCTTTCCTTCTATTTTCACTTTAACTACAAAGCGGTTAATTCTTTTCAAGAAGGTGGCTTCTATTTTTTTAAAATTAAAGGGGTATTCAATTTTCACGTATTTATTTTACTACAAAATTAAATATAATTTATTATCAAACATTGAGCTTAAAGACTTTATGAATTATAAGAAACTTGAAGGAGAGGAAATTTTAAAAAATGGAGAAAATTTCGTCCCAAGGAAAGGTTCCCTATTGTAGCAGTTCCTTGATAATATAAGAAGTGCTTATAATGTGGGTTCCATGTTTCGAACTGCTGAATGTGCTTATATTTCAAAGCTTATCTTGTGTGGAATTACACCTTATCCTCCACATCCCAAAATAGAAAAAACCGCTCTTGGAACTACAAATCTTGTACCTTGGAACTATTTTAAAAATACAATTGAAGCCATTAAAAAACTTAAAGGTGAGGGTTTTAAAATTGCAGTTCTTGAAATAACAGAAAAAAGTATTCCTATCCAGCAATTTAAAAGTGAGTATTTTCCTTTGGCTTTAGTAATAGGAAATGAAGTTACCGGAGTTAGTGAAGAAATATTTTCTGAAACAGACTTAATTTTAGAAATACCCCTTTATGGCGAAAAGGAATCTCTTAATGTGGCTGTTGCTTTTGGAGTAGCCCTATTTTTACTTATTGAAAAACTTAAAGATGCTCGAAAATTTTAACCCTTGTAATAAAAAAAATTTCCCTTATACTTTATTTATAAACAAATCTTTACTTAGGAGGTAGATGGGTTATATAGTTTTTGGAAATACTATAGGTTTAAAATCAAGTGAATTAAAGAGCTTAGAAAAACTTTACAGAAGAAAAGTTCCTCCTACTTCTATTGTTACTCATGAATTAGCAAAGGAAATTTCGCGAATTTCTGCTGAGATAAATCGTCAGGTAGGAATTCTCATAAATAGAAAGGGGGAAATTGATTACGTTATAGTGGGAACTTTTAACCGAATTGAAATTCCTGAGCTCAAAGGATATCGTGATCATATAGCAAGATTAAAAGGTTTAAGGCTTATTCATACTCATCTTATTCCTAATCAAAATAAAATTAAAACTTCTGGTCTTGATCAAGATGATCTCCTTGATTTAGCTTTTTTAAGATTAGACTTAATAGGTGCCTTAGAAGTAAAACCTGATGGAGAACCTGGGAAAATTCATATTGCTCATATATTACCTGATCCTGAATTTTTTAAAGGTACTCTTTCTGATCAAGAAGAAAAATTCTTTCATTTCTTAAAACCTTGCTATGTATGGGAACTTAAAGAGAATTTTTTGGAACTTATTAAAAATTTAGAGGATGAATTAGAAAAAATAAAACCACTTAAAGACGTCGACGAAAATAAAGATCGTGCACTTCTCATTTTTGTTAAAGAACCAAAAGATTTATTTTTAGAAGAAAAAATGAAAGAACTTGAAGAACTGGCAAAAACTGCAGGAGTTAGTGTTGTAGGGAAGGTCGTTCAAAAAAGGACTTCCCCTGATCCAAGATACGTTATAGGAAAGGGGAAACTTGTTGAAGTTATGATCTTAGCTATGAGAAACAGAGCAAATCTACTCATCTTTGATAGAGAACTTACTCCTTCTCAAGTTAGAGCCTTAACTGAACTTACAGATTTAAGAGTTATAGACAGAACACAACTAATTCTTGATATATTTGCTCAAAGAGCATCATCAAGAGAGGGAAAAATTCAGGTTGAAATTGCTCAGTTAAGATATGCTTTGCCTCGACTTAGAGCTAAAGATGATGCCTTTTCCCGCTTAACAGGAGGAATAGGGGGAAGAGGTCCTGGTGAGACTAAGTTAGAGATAGATAGAAGAAGAATTAAGGATAGAATTGCAAAACTGGAAAAAGAATTGGATAAAATTTCGCAAGAAAGAGAACTAAGAAGAAAGAGAAGAAAAAAACTCAATTTTAAAGTGGTATCTCTTATTGGTTATACAAATGCTGGAAAAACCACATTACTTAATACTTTAGCTAAAACTGAATACCTAGCAGAAGATAAACTTTTTGCCACTTTGGATCCTGTTACCAAACTAATAAAAACAAAAAGGGGTAAGGTGTTTCTTCTTACAGATACAGTAGGGTTTATAAGAGATTTACCTGAAGATCTTAAAAAAGCATTTAAAGCAACTTTAGAGGAACTTTACTCTGCTGATATTCTCTTACACATAGTTGACATTTCCCATCCCGATTTTGAAAGTCATATAAATGCAGTAGACCAGATTCTTGAAGAAATGGACCTTTTAAAGGTACCAAAAATATTGGTATTTAATAAAATAGATCTTCTTGAAAGTAAAAAAAACTTTTCACCCCAATGGTTAAAAAATTTAGTTTTAAAATACAATGCAATTCCCATCTCCGCTAAAACTGGGATTAATTTAGATCTCCTTATGGAAGCAATAGAAAATTGGTTAACTATTCTTGAGAAGCAGGAACTTGAAGTTTTTCCTGTCTTTTGCGAAAAGGAAGATCTCCCCAAAGCTCCTCAAGAGCATAAATTTTTCTAATAGGTTCATAAAATATATGAAGTATTACTGTTTCATAATCCATTACTATCCATTGACCCAATTCTAAACCTTCTATACCTAATGGTTTAATACCTAATTTTTCAAGTTCTAAGGATATGAATTCACAAATACCCTGTGTATGCTTTGTAGAATGGGCACTACAAATTATAAAAAAGTCCGCATAATCTACCTTTTTTCTTACGTCTATTAAAGTTATCTCTTCAGCCTTTTTTGATTCTAAAAGATTTACGATCTCTTTAACTAATGCTTCACTTTCCATCTACACTTTTCCTTGTTGGACTAATTTAGCAAAAAGTTCAAAACTTCTATCGTAGGTTTTTTCATATTCAGGAGGAAAGAAACAAGCAGGTAATTGTCTCATTTTTAAATGATAATGTAAACATTCACAACAAAGTCCTTTTTTTGGACAGGGTTCATAGGTACAATTACATCTTTTCAAATTTTCCTCTCTTCTACACTCCATAATCTCCCTCCTACTCTACAGTAACACTTTTTGCAAGATTGCGAGGTTTATCTACATCACAACCTCTTAAAACTGCCATTTCATAAGCAAAAAGTTGTAAAGGTATTACATAAAATATGGGTAAAAATTCATAAAAAGTTAAAGGTATTCCTACAAAATCGTCAGAAAGTTTTTTAAACTCTTCTGAATTTTCGGAAACGAAAGCTATAATGGGACCTCTCCTTGATTTAACTTCTTCAGCATTAGAAAGTGTCTTTTCATAAATAATTCCTGTTTCTTTAGCAGCAAGAATCACCGTAGGAAAATCTTCTTCTATTAAAGCTATGGGACCGTGTTTCATTTCTCCTGCAGCATAACCCTCTGCATGAATGTAAGATATTTCTTTTAATTTAAGCGCACCCTCAAGTGCTATGGGGTATAAAATATTTCTTCCTAAATAAAGACAATTTCCCACATTATACCATTTCTTAGCTATTTTTTTAACTTCAGAATGAACCTCCTTTGTAAATTTTTCAAGGACAGAAGGAAGTTTTATCAAGGCTTCTAATTTTTCTCTTTTTTCATTTTCTTTATAAAACAATTTCTTTAAATAAAGGGTAAAGAGAATAAAAATTAGTACCTGAGTTACAAAAGCCTTGGTAGAAGCAACACTAATTTCAGGCCCAGCTTGAGTATAAAGAACTACCTCACTCTCTCTGGCAATAGTACTTCCCAAAACATTACAAATGGATAAAATCTTAGCACCCATTTTTTTAGCCAATCTCAATCCTGCTAAAGTATCTGCAGTTTCTCCAGATTGAGAAACGGCAATAAATAAAGTTTTAGAATTTATTAATGGAGACCTATAACGGAACTCAGAGGCAAGATCAACTTCTACAGGAATTTTTAGATTATTTTCTATTAAATATTTAGCTACTAACCCTGCGTGATAGGATGTTCCACATGCTACTATAAAAATTTTTTCTACATCCTCCAAGAACTCTTTTTCAAGCCCTTCTTTTGAAAAATCTATGTCCCTTTTATCAAGATCTACTCTACCTAAAAGTGTATGTTTTATTGCTTCTGGTTGTTCGTAAATTTCTTTCAAAAGAAAATGCGGAAAACCTCCTTTTTCTGCTGAAGCAAGATCCCAGGTAATTATTACAGGGTCTCTTTTTACTCTATTTCCTTCCAAATCAAAAATCTCAACTTTATCCTTGGACAATATAGCTACTTCTCCATCGTTTAAAAATAAGACCTTTTTGGTAAAGGGAAGAAGAGCTGGTATGTCTGAGGCTAAAAAGTTTTCTCCCTCTCCTAATCCTATAACTACTGGACTAAGATTCCTGGCAACCATTATAAACTCAGGATTTTCCTTAGAAATAAGACCTATTGCATAAGCTCCCTTTAATCTTTTTAAGGCAGAAAAAAAGGCTATCTTTAAATCTAATCCCTGATTTATAAAATCTTCCACCAAATGGACTATTACTTCTGTATCAGTTGCTGAATTAAATTTGTGTCCCCTTTCTTGAAGCTCCTTTTTTAATTCATAATAATTTTCAATAATCCCGTTATGTACCACAGCAAGCATTTCTTTACAATCAAAATGGGGATGAGCATTTTCATCTGATGGTTCTCCATGGGTAGCCCATCTAGTATGTCCAAGTCCAGGAGATTTAGGATTTTTGGGAAGCTCACTAAAAATTTTCTCTTCTAAATCAAATACCCTTCCTTTTACTTTTATTATATTTATTTTTCCATCCTCTAAAAATACCACACCAGCTGAATCATATCCTCTATATTCTAATCTTCTTAAACCTTCTAAAAGTACAGGCAAAACCTGTCTTTCTCCTATATATCCTATAATACCGCACATTATTTACCCCTTATCTCCTTTAAGGATCTTCAAGTAATCTTCCCATTCCCAAGGAAGTAAATACTTTTTTTTATTATTACATTCTTTACAAGCTGGAACTATGTTAAATCTATCTGAAGTTCCGCCCCGAGATAAGGGAATTTTATGATCCATAGTGAGTTCCTCTGATTTTACCTTTCTACCACAATAATAACATATTCCTCTCTCTAATTGTTTTCTCCACCACCTGGTATTCCTAAGTTTTTTTGCTTTTGTCTTTTCTCTTTTTATAAATTCTTCCAAATTTAAAACCTTTCTTTTCATAATCTTCATTTTATTATTTTTAAGATTTCATTTGACACTTCTTCAGGAGTTAAATAAGAAGTATCTATAACATAAGCTCCTTCAGGAATAATTAAAGGTGCAACCTCTCTTTGACTGTCAAGTTCATCCCTAAGTTTTATGTTATTAAGTACATCTTCGTATAAATCTTTTCCCTTATAATTTTCTCTTTCTAATTTTTCTTTGAATCTTCTTTGTACTCTTATTTTTTCATCAGCAGTTAAAAAAATTTTTATATCTGCATAAGGAAAAACGAAACTTCCCATATCCCTACCCTCACTAACTAAACTCTTGTCCTTAGCCAATCCCCTCATTAATTCAGTTAAAAATTCTCTAACTTCTTTTATTGCAGAGACTTGAGAAACTGTACTTTCCACTTCCTTTTCTTTTAATTCTTCTTTTATTAGCTTTCCATTCCAATAAATATTCGTTCCAACTGGGGTAAGTTCTATTTTAATTTCTTTAAAAATTTCCTTTAAAAATTTAATCAAAATTTCTTTATTTTCTATATTAGCTTTTACAATTTTTCCGGATTTTATTAAAAGATAAGTCACCAACCTATATAAAGCTCCTGACTCTAACAAGGGAATGTTTAATTTTTGAGCAATCATTTTAGCTAAGGTTGTTTTTCCTGAAGATGCAGGACCATCTATGGTAATAATTTTAAACTTTTTCATAAATTTTATTCTTAACTTCCCTTTTGTAGATACTATCTAAAACACCGTTTATAAAAGCAGGGGAATCATCAGTTCCGTAAAGTTTAGCAAGTTCTATGGCTTCATTTATAGAGACTACTTCTGGAATATCCGGTCTAAAAAACATTTCGTAAATTGCAAGTCTAAGGATATTTTTATCTGTAAGGTTTAATCTTTCTAAAGGCCAAGATGGGGTGTACTTTTTGATTAAATTATCTATAAATTCTATGTTTTTTTCTACTCCAAGAGCCAATTCTTCTCCAAACTCTAAGGCTTCATTATCCTCAACTTGAAAATATTTTTTATAATTCTCAATAGCTTCACTAACAGGAATCTGTGCGGTTTCTCTTTGGTAAAGGATTTGAAGTGCTATTTCTCTTCCCTTTCTTCTTTTCATAGATTATATCATCTTTTCAGCAATAAAGACAGTTAAATCACCCATGAGATTGGTATAAGACCCTAATTCGTTATCATACCATCCATAAACAACAACTTGGGTGATGGGTATTTCCACATGGGTACATACAGTTTGTCCTATTTCTGGAAGGGCTTTACAAATATCTACTTTAGCTAAGGCTGTGCGG